>JAJSZS010000004.1 GCA_030262725.1 Candidatus Desulfofervidus auxilii
AGGTATTTCCCAAGATTTTCTTTTACTTCAAAAGAACCCGAACCCGTAACCATTAATTTTAATTTTCCTTTAAAATTATCCTGAATGATTTTTAAATATTTACCTATATCCTTTACATATTGAGCCTCATCTACATAAAGAAACTTTTTATTAAGAAATATTTTAGCAAAAGATATAGGGTCTTTTTTTATCGCTTCTGCATATTCCTCAATTTCTAAGCTTATATACTCTCCGCCATACCTTTCTTCTAAATGTTTTAAAAAAGTAGTTTTACCACTTTGTCTCGGTCCTTTAATAAGGATTATCTCCTCTCTATTAATCCATTTTTCTAATTTTTTCTCTATTTTTCTTGGAAGATAGTCCATAAAAATTAGCCTTAAAAATGGAATATAGTCTAAAAATTATTTAACTCATTAATCAAAAAAATCAAGAGAATTTAAAACGGAAATTAAACAGATTGTTTTATTACACTGATTCATCTTTAAAAGCCTTAACGGAATTTAGTAATAATTAAATTGATTAATTTTTTGTTTTAAGTTACACTTTTTAAATGGAAAGCAATAAAATGCGTATTACAGGGTCACTCATTAATGCCTTTTATATTTGCCCACGTAAGGCATGGCTTTTAGCACATGAATTTGGTCCTGATCCAGAAAATGTCTTTATTGAATTAGGAAGGATATTATCAGAAGAAACCTATAGAAGGGAGAAAAAAGAGATTGTTTTAGAGAATATGAAGATTGATTTGATAAAAAGGGCAAAAGAAGATGTCATTGTAGGAGAAGTAAAGAAGTCTTCTAAAGGGCATCATGCAGCAAAGATGCAACTTGTTTTTTATCTTTATCAACTTAAACAATATGGTATATCTGCTAAAGGAGAACTTTTAATCCCAAAAGAGAAGAAAAAATTTAAAATAGATTTAACACAAGAGTTAGAAGGTGAATTAAAACAAACATTTTTAAGTATCAAAAAAACTATAAATCAAACACAACCACCATTGCCTAAAAAATCTTCTTTTTGTAGAAACTGCGCCTATAAAGATTTTTGCTGGGTTTAATCTTCAAATTCAATAAGTAATTTTCTCCTAGAGGTTGGCATGTCTCAATATTAGATTACAAAAGAGATATATCAAAAAAATTGACCTTACGTAAGTTACGTGATATTTTGATAAAAATGAAAAGGACAATATATATCTTTTCTGATGGAGAATTGAGGAGGAAGCAAAATACTATTTATTTTGAAGGTGAGAAAGGACGTAAGTATATACCAGTAGAAAACATTACAGAGATTATGGTATTTGGTGAGATAACAATTAATAAGCGTATATTAGAATTTTTATCACAAAATGAAATTATTTTGCATTTTTTTAATCATTATGGTTATTACACAGGAAGTTTTTATCCAAGGGAGCATTTAAATTCAGGCTATATGATTTTAAAACAAGCAGAGCATTATTTGGATAATGAAAAAAGATTGCTTTTAGCGCGTTTATTTGTATGGGGTGCAATAGAAAATATTAAAAAAGTCCTAAATTATTATATAAATCGTGGCGTAGAGTTAAATGAAATAAAAGAGAATATAAAAAATTTGCAAGAAACTATTGGTGATTGTAAAAATGTAGAAGAACTTATGGCATTAGAGGGAAATGCAAGAGATTACTATTACAAAGGTTTTGATTTGATTTTGAATAATCCTGATTTTGTTTTTGAATCTCGCACTCGCCGTCCACCATTAAACAGGCTTAATGCATTAATTAGCTTTGGAAATAGCTTACTTTATACTGTAATATTGAGTGAGATTTATAAAACACATCTTGATCCAAGAATTGGCTTTTTGCATACAACAAATTTTAGGCGTTTTAGTCTAAATCTGGATATAGCTGAGATTTTTAAACCTATTATTGTGGATAGATTAATTTTTACCCTAATTAATAAAGGCATGATTAAAAAGACCCATTTTGAAAAACATTTAAATGGGATTGTATTGAATGAAAAAGGAAGATTGCTTTTTGTGGAAGAAATGGACAAAAGATTAAAAGCTACCATTAAGCATCAAAAATTAAGAAGAAATGTTTCTTATCGGCACTTAATAAAGCTTGAATTATATAAATTGGAAAAACATTTAATGGATGAAACTTGTTATCAACCATTTATAGCGAGGTGGTAGGTGTTTGTCATTATGGTTTATGATGTAGAGGTAAAAAGGGTAAATAAAGTATTAAAAACAGCAAGAAAATACCTTTATTGGGTGCAAAATTCCGTGCTTGAAGGTGATATAAGTCCTGCTAAATTAGAAAAATTAAAAAGTGAATTAAAACATATTATTAATGAAGAAAAGGATTCTATTGTTTTTTATACATTTCGCACTACACGCTATAGCTCAAGAGAAATAATGGGTATCAGAAAAGGTGGTGAAAATGCTATAATTTAGTCGTCGACCTTCAATAATGCAAAAAATCCTTTTGATCGACAACAATATTAAAAATTATTTTTACTTGACTTAATGGGAAAAAACTTGTTATTTTTAGATATGAAATTTATATTTATTAAAAATGTGGTTAATAATAACGCACTTGCATTTTCTATATAAAAATGGATTTAGAGCTTACCTATGAGGGATTGAAACTCATTTCAAAATCTCCTTTACTCGATCACTTCATACATTTAGAGCTTACCTATGAGGGATTGAAACTAAGGGTGAGATTTCTATAAGACGTATATTTTGCTTGCATTTAGAGCTTACCTATGAGGGATTGAAACTTTGTATCTTTTTTATGCGTGCCGGTATCGAATAAAAATTTAGAGCTTACCTATGAGGGATTGAAACTTTCTTTAACAGCACGCCGCCAATTCTCATTGGCGAGATTTAGAGCTTACCTATGAGGGATTGAAACAAGTCTCAAGAATCCAGTCCTGACTAGGGTAACAATAATTTAGAGCTTACCTATGAGGGATTGAAACTTAACTTTTCAACACCTTCCCAATCAAAAACACTATAATTTAGAGCTTACCTATGAGGGATTGAAACCAATCAAAGTACAACTGCAACAACTCATAAAAATACATTTAGAGCTTACCTATGAGGGATTGAAACCAAGACTTCAATTGAAGACATTTTAATCAGCTATTTACATTTAGAGCTTACCTATGAGGGATTGAAACAAAAATCTGTCAAATCGTTTTGCTCATTCTCCAATTATTTAGAGCTTACCTATGAGGGATTGAAACTTTTCCAAAATTTAGTTTTACTATTGTGTCGAATGTGATTTAGAGCTTACCTATGAGGGATTGAAACGTCAGAGAGAAGATTGCCATTGACAAGACGAGCGAGCGAATTTAGAGCTTACCTATGAGGGATTGAAACAGCAAAAACTATAAATATTGCTACTAAACCGGCAAATATTTAGAGCTTACCTATGAGGGATTGAAACAAGATAAAATTTTCGTGAAAAGTGAAAAATTAGATTATTTAGAGCTTACCTATGAGGGATTGAAACAAGCGGAGTTGCATAAATAGTGCGAGCCGTACTGTATTTAGAGCTTACCTATGAGGGATTGAAACCAGGAACACGCAAATAATGAGGACTTGGATATATATGATTTAGAGCTTACCTATGAGGGATTGAAACTATGCTTGTTATTATATGGGAGCTGTTTGTGAGCCGCATTTAGAGCTTACCTATGAGGGATTGAAACGACCATGTTCCCCTTGATAGCTTTTTGGAAAAATACGGAATTTAGAGCTTACCTATGAGGGATTGAAACAGGAGAAACAATACTCCTTTTTCCAAGTTGCTAAGCATTTAGAGCTTACCTATGAGGGATTGAAACAATTTTTCATTAACTGCAGCCACCACATTTTTTTTCTATTTAGAGCTTACCTATGAGGGATTGAAACTTGTAAAGATGCTTGCGCTAACCAAGCACCTTGATACATTTAGAGCTTACCTATGAGGGATTGAAACTCAGAGCAAGAAAAACCTTGGACTGCTTGTAATGGGGATTTAGAGCTTACCTATGAGGGATTGAAACAACCATTTAGGGGGCTTCCTATTTTTGTAAGTGTATTCATTTAGAGCTTACCTATGAGGGATTGAAACATTGCTCTTGCAAGTCGTTTATTTCTTCCCCCAATTCATTTAGAGCTTACCTATGAGGGATTGAAACCACTGTAATCTTCAAAGATTGGTTTAACAGCCTGACCGATTTAGAGCTTACCTATGAGGGATTGAAACTTGTGTCGAATGTGGAAGGTTTGCGTTTAGACCATGATTTAGAGCTTACCTATGAGGGATTGAAACTGATATGCATGGAAATGTGATTCCATTTGAATATTTGCATTTAGAGCTTACCTATGAGGGATTGAAACTAAACTCGAAAACCTACCAATCTACACTCACCCTCATATTTAGAGCTTACCTATGAGGGATTGAAACTCGATTGTTAAAGTTACGTAATTGCTACCAGGATTATAAAATTTAGAGCTTACCTATGAGGGATTGAAACTAATATAGACAGGAGGTTAGGGTTAAGATGGATTTGAATTTAGAGCTTACCTATGAGGGATTGAAACAATTTCTATGATTACTTCCTTAATTTTGCCTATACTACATTTAGAGCTTACCTATGAGGGATTGAAACAAATAGGAGCAGGATGGGTTTTTTTTTTACTTTATTATTTAGAGCTTACCTATGAGGGATTGAAACGTATTATAAATAATTCTGGCATTCAAACAAGTGGAGATTTAGAGCTTACCTATGAGGGATTGAAACTTTGATAACGCAGGATGCTACCTTGCTTGATAGACGTATTTAGAGCTTACCTATGAGGGATTGAAACAGAAAAACGGGCGATGGTTCTCCACCATCGCCCTTAAAATTTAGAGCTTACCTATGAGGGATTGAAACCTTCAGAGAGGTAGACGTCCGAGATTAGTTAAAGTGATTTAGAGCTTACCTATGAGGGATTGAAACTCCCACATTTCTAACTGAAGATTTGCAAAATCCGTTGCATTTAGAGCTTACCTATGAGGGATTGAAACTTATTAAACCTACGACTGTCACTTAAAAGCCAAGGCAAATTTAGAGCTTACCTATGAGGGATTGAAACAAATCTCAAAGTTATACAGGATTTCTATTGAAGACATATTTAGAGCTTACCTATGAGGGATTGAAACCAGCAAAAGGTTTTGAGCAACAGAAAAGCTCGGGAAATTTAGAGCTTACCTATGAGGGATTGAAACATTGTGATTGACGAGGCGCAGAAGTATTTTTCAAAGATTAATTTAGAGCTTACCTATGAGGGATTGAAACATGGGAGCTGCTTGTGAGCCGCCCGCCGATGATGAATTTAGAGCTTACCTATGAGGGATTGAAACCTACTTCACTTAACCTAAGCTTTGTCGCCATCCAAATTTAGAGCTTACCTATGAGGGATTGAAACTTTCGAAGGAGGAGAAATTTTCAAACCTGGAAACCAATTTAGAGCTTACCTATGAGGGATTGAAACTCGCAACATCGAAAGAAAGGTGAGAATGGAGCTGGAATTTAGAGCTTACCTATGAGGGATTGAAACTGGTCCCACATTGTTAGGAGGAGGACTGACCAACACTCATTTAGAGCTTACCTATGAGGGATTGAAACTGTTTAGGGCACTCTTCCTTATTATAGTGTTAATCATATTTAGAGCTTACCTATGAGGGATTGAAACTCCTTTCAGGGTTTGGTAGATGGCAAAGGGATTTCAAATTTAGAGCTTACCTATGAGGGATTGAAACTTAATTTTCCTTGCCTTCTTTTCCATGAACAAAACAAATTTAGAGCTTACCTATGAGGGATTGAAACTTGCGAAATCGAGAGCGGATTTTAAGACGCTTGGGTGATTTAGAGCTTACCTATGAGGGATTGAAACATTGGTGAGGGTGAAGTAACAGAACCGGACACGTCAGAATTTAGAGCTTACCTATGAGGGATTGAAACTCAAGTGATAGTGACGTATATGTGGAAGTATACGGGATTTAGAGCTTACCTATGAGGGATTGAAACCCGTGCTTGCGTATTTTTTCTTTCCTGCCACCCTTTCATTTAGAGCTTACCTATGAGGGATTGAAACTGAGGTTAGTGAGTTTGAAAAACCTAAAAGTATTTTTTATTTAGAGCTTACCTATGAGGGATTGAAACTTTAGGAATACCAGGCTCATGGAGTTTTGGTCTAGGATTTAGAGCTTACCTATGAGGGATTGAAACTTCTTCTTCTTTTTTAAGGAGCTCTAATTCTTGACGATTTAGAGCTTACCTATGAGGGATTGAAACTGGAAAACCGAGATACACACTTCAGGATATTAAAAGAATTTAGAGCTTACCTATGAGGGATTGAAACTCTATTCTTTAAAAAGGAGGT
Organism: Candidatus Desulfofervidus auxilii; assembly: GCA_030262725.1. Lineage (NCBI taxonomy): Bacteria > Pseudomonadati > Thermodesulfobacteriota > Candidatus Desulfofervidia > Candidatus Desulfofervidales > Candidatus Desulfofervidaceae > Candidatus Desulfofervidus > Candidatus Desulfofervidus auxilii. The sequence continues at coordinate 6,400 of JAJSZS010000004.1, forward strand.
GATAACTATGAAAGAAATTTAGAGCTTACCTATGAGGGATTGAAACATCTGTCATGCTCGACCCAAATATACATCCCTTACCTCAATTTAGAGCTTACCTATGAGGGATTGAAACAAATGGGTATTTTAGGGTTTTTAGCGGAGTTTATAGCAATTTAGAGCTTACCTATGAGGGATTGAAACTCTTCTTTCCTAGCCAAATATATGCCTGCAAATCTAAATTTAGAGCTTACCTATGAGGGATTGAAACCCCATTTCTGTAAACTTTGCCACTTTTTTGCCAAAAAATTTAGAGCTTACCTATGAGGGATTGAAACACAATTGAGGATTTGAGCTATGAATACAAAGTGAAAAATTTAGAGCTTACCTATGAGGGATTGAAACTCCTTGCACCTTGAACGAGCTGGCTTTATTCATCCAGATTTAGAGCTTACCTATGAGGGATTGAAACCTTTTCGAACCTCTTGGAAAAGATGCAAGACACAGCTGATTTAGAGCTTACCTATGAGGGATTGAAACGCTGGTGCAGAAGTGATAATGATCTCACCAAAGCAGTATTTAGAGCTTACCTATGAGGGATTGAAACGATGATTTTCAAAATAGCTGTGAACCGATTCTTTTACTTATTTAGAGCTTACCTATGAGGGATTGAAACATTTCTCTCCGTGAGCGATAATGTAAGGAGTCACGTCATTTAGAGCTTACCTATGAGGGATTGAAACTATAACAAAGTTCTTTTAAAGCTTCTACAATTTGTCATTTAGAGCTTACCTATGAGGGATTGAAACTTGTGCTGATGTTGAAATTATTCACCATCAATCTAGTATTTAGAGCTTACCTATGAGGGATTGAAACTCATTAAACTTACGAGCGTCACTTAAAACCCAAGGCAATTTAGAGCTTACCTATGAGGGATTGAAACTGGGACTATTGCTAATGGTGAGACAGCTTGGAGCAAGCATTTAGAGCTTACCTATGAGGGATTGAAACCTGTGCCGTGCGTTCATTTTTATATGTGGAAGACTTATTTAGAGCTTACCTATGAGGGATTGAAACAATTGATAACATCCTCTCAACCATTTACCTTCCAACCATTTAGAGCTTACCTATGAGGGATTGAAACTGCACTTCCAATACGTGATCTAAAAATTGCTTCTTTTATTTAGAGCTTACCTATGAGGGATTGAAACACCATTCCTTGATTTCGTTAAAAGCCAGCCATATTTTATTTAGAGCTTACCTATGAGGGATTGAAACTTATTGGTGTTAACCCAAGAGTATTTAAAACAGCGTCATTTAGAGCTTACCTATGAGGGATTGAAACGCAAAACCGAACGGTACTGTACAAAGTAAAAAAATATATTTAGAGCTTACCTATGAGGGATTGAAACATGAAAAACTTAAGTCAAGAAGAACAAGAAATTTTGATTTAGAGCTTACCTATGAGGGATTGAAACACCCGATGCTCTCTTTGAGTGTCGGGTTTTTTTTACTTATTTAGAGCTTACCTATGAGGGATTGAAACTCAGGGAAAGGGTACTTTAAGTACATTAGAAAGTCCGGATTTAGAGCTTACCTATGAGGGATTGAAACTAGTTTTTGCTTAAAAATATGGGTATTTTGGGATTTTATTTAGAGCTTACCTATGAGGGATTGAAACCTTGATTATGGCGATGTAACATATTCATGGGAAGACTATTTAGAGCTTACCTATGAGGGATTGAAACTCTTCTTTTGAACCTGAAGAGTAAAAAATCTATCCCCATTTAGAGCTTACCTATGAGGGATTGAAACAACGGCAGAGAACTTTTTAATACATCTGCTTTGTTAATTTAGAGCTTACCTATGAGGGATTGAAACTTATTTTAGTAATGATTTTAAAATCGTTAAAGGAGGATTTAGAGCTTACCTATGAGGGATTGAAACTCTCCACGTTTGCGAGAGCGACGAAATGCTCTGTCGCATTTAGAGCTTACCTATGAGGGATTGAAACTTGTTTGAAAAATATTGAGAACAAACAATTGAAAGGAGAATTTAGAGCTTACCTATGAGGGATTGAAACCTTGTTCAATTGTTATGTGTTTTTCTCTGGCTAAAAAAATTTAGAGCTTACCTATGAGGGATTGAAACAGAAAAAGGATTTTGGACAGAAATGGGGAAAGGGAATAATTTAGAGCTTACCTATGAGGGATTGAAACGTACTTACAAATTGTCCATCGTCAATATTAGATGATTATTTAGAGCTTACCTATGAGGGATTGAAACTCAAGAACAATTGAAAGAGCTAGTTGGTGAAGGGGAGGTATTTAGAGCTTACCTATGAGGGATTGAAACTGAATCATTCTACCTTTTGCAAAATATTTTACTAAATTTAGAGCTTACCTATGAGGGATTGAAACGCAAAAGTTTTTGAGACGTTCTTCGAATACTCGGAGGATTTAGAGCTTACCTATGAGGGATTGAAACTTTAGTGACACTAAAAGAGTTAGAAAATTATGACGTGATTTAGAGCTTACCTATGAGGGATTGAAACGCCTTTTCCTTGCCCACTCCCACAACGGAGATGGGCTGATTTAGAGCTTACCTATGAGGGATTGAAACTCAGGGTCCGGAGTGTGAGCCTCCTGCGGATGATGAATTTAGAGCTTACCTATGAGGGATTGAAACTTTTCTCCTGGTTTTTTCGCTAGAAATAAAAAATTTAATTTAGAGCTTACCTATGAGGGATTGAAACGTCAAAAGGGCTATAAGGACTCTTACAGCTGGTGTGACGGATTTAGAGCTTACCTATGAGGGATTGAAACATGGTTTTCTATATCTACTTACTAAAGAACCTATAGGATTTAGAGCTTACCTATGAGGGATTGAAACACAGGACAGACAATCAGTGAAGTTTTTGCTGAAAAAGGATTTAGAGCTTACCTATGAGGGATTGAAACAGTGATGATGAGTTGCCAATCTGCACTCCTGAAGAGCGATTTAGAGCTTACCTATGAGGGATTGAAACTTGTTTTTTCCACAACTCTAAACCATGTGCCATAATGAATTTAGAGCTTACCTATGAGGGATTGAAACTGATTTGTCTACCTGTGTGAGGGTAAGCAAGCACCACATTTAGAGCTTACCTATGAGGGATTGAAACGAAAGCTATTATGATGGAGGCTTAGACTTTAAAGATTATTTAGAGCTTACCTATGAGGGATTGAAACCTTACATCAGTGTCATTTGGTGTAGCTAAAATATCAGATTTAGAGCTTACCTATGAGGGATTGAAACTAGTCACTTTTCCATTATCAGCTACTTTATAAGTATTATTTAGAGCTTACCTATGAGGGATTGAAACATTAGGAAAATTCATAGTATTCCTAAAATTGAAAAACCAATTTAGAGCTTACCTATGAGGGATTGAAACAGTAAAGCCGTGTTATCATAAATCCAGATGTCGACTAGATTTAGAGCTTACCTATGAGGGATTGAAACTTTGATAACACAGGATGCTAGTTTAATTGATAGACGTATTTAGAGCTTACCTATGAGGGATTGAAACGAGAAAAAGTTGCAGCTAAGAAAGCGAGCGAGCGAGCATTTAGAGCTTACCTATGAGGGATTGAAACTTTGTTGAGGACATAGAATCTGCACGCAAAAGAAGGAATTTAGAGCTTACCTATGAGGGATTGAAACTTTGATTTTATTGAACAATATGAAATTAATTTTAAATTTAGAGCTTACCTATGAGGGATTGAAACTGCTAAACCTATTAACCCTATTCCTAATGCAATAGGATTTAGAGCTTACCTATGAGGGATTGAAATAATGCATACCTTGCCACATCTTGACGGCAGGCTAATTTAGAACTAATCTTAAGTACTTGAAGTTTATAAAGTATGAACAAGTGGAAGTAATATTTTATCCTGGTTTTGCATAGCTGTGTAAACCAGAAAGAAGAAAATTGACACCAAAATAAGTAAATAGGACTGAAATGAAACCAATAATAGAAACAATTGCCATTTTTGTTTCACGCCAACCTCTTATCATGCGGCAATGAAGAAAAAGGGCATAAACAAACCAAGTAATTAATGACCAGGTCTCTTTTGGATCCCAACTCCAATAGCTTCCCCAAGCTTTATCTGCCCATACTGCTCCGGTAACAATACCTATAGTAAGAAAGGTAAAACCAAAAGCAATAGTCTGATAAATTAATTCATCTAGTTGGGATTTTGGTGGAAATATATTCCAAAATTTACCTTCTTTTTTCCGAAGTAAATATATGATACTTAAACCACAAGAAACAGCAAAAGCACCATAGGCAAGAAAACAAGTAATTACATGAGCAATTAGCCAATTGCTTTTTAATGCTGGAAGTAAAGGCTCAATACGACTATTTACATCAGGTGAAAAGGATGCATAAGCCATAATAAGAAAGGCAAATGGAATGACAAAAGCACCTAAATATGGATTTTTGTATTTTCTTTCAATAAAAAGATATAAAAGTGCTATGCACCAAGCAAAGAAAATGAGAGATTCATAAAGATTTGACAAAGGAGCATGACCAATTCCTAATTTATGAGATTCTATCCAGCGTAAAATTATACCAAATGTATGAAGAATAAGTGTAAAAATAGTAGAATAAGTCGCTATTTTCCAAAATCGTTCTTTTCTAAAAATTACCACAGCCAAATAGAGCAGAAAACAACCAAGATAAAGGAAGGTGACATAGCTTAGAATCTTTATGTTCCACATGATAAACCCTCTCTTATCTGTTTAATCCAGCGTTGAAAGGTATGTTTAAATAGTGTTCGTCTCTTAGTTGCCATGCCACCAATTAAAATTTCACATCCTTTAGGATGTGGTGTTAAATGAAGCCACATTTTTTGTGGTATGACAAATAATCCAATTGCTAATCCGCCAATTATAATCAAACAACCTATCCATACTATCCATACTCCTGGGTCTTTTTTTACTTGTAAGCCTGTATAGCGAGTATAATTTTTTAGAACAAAAGCATATTTTCCTTTACGGTGCATGGCATCAAATTGCGGAAATCTTTCTATTACCCATGTAGTTTGAGGTTTATCATCTTCTATTACTACTAACTGAAAGGCTGGTCCCATATTCATTAAATCTGAAAAAGCTCTAACAACCTTAATGGAACCTTTGCCATCTGGTAAAGAAACTGACTGATTAAAAGGAACTGTTATTTCAAATTTTTCTCCTGTTTTTCGGTTAATAACAAAAAGAGTTAAAGTGGGTCTAGAGGCTACACCATAATTTGCTTGGTAAAATCGAAAGCCACGATAATCTAAAGGAGCATTAACTTTTATAATTTTGGGAATCTTTTGTTTGCCATCAATGATTGTTAAATGAGAGATATATTCTTTGGGTGTTCCATTCGGATAATATTCTATTATAAATTTTTCACATTTAAGACTAAATGGTAAATTGTGAATTTTATGACCTTTTCCATGCAAAAATACAGTATTGCTTACTTCTCCTTCAGGAATGAACATACTTCCTGAAAAGCCAAAAACAGAAGTAATAATTGCTCCAAGTAAAACTACAAGAATACCTGAATGAACAATATATGGCCCCCAATAACTGATGTTTCCTTTTTTCCCATAAAGAGCAAAAACAGGATTAGAAATTACTTCTATTTTAGGAAAATCTTTTTCAAATAATGATATAATTTTTTCTTTAGCTTTTTCTAAAGGCATTGAACAAATAATTTTTTCAGAAAGGGGGAGATGTTTAAAGAATTTTTTATCTACTTCTTTTTTTTCATAACGCCACAGACGCCATGTTTTTGGCAAGCGATCCAAAGAACAAATAATAAGATTAATAGATAAAGAAAAAAGAAGTAATTGGAACCAAATAGCATGATAAACATCATTAAGGGATAAAGCATCAATAAGTTTTGTTCCTAAGTTACCAAATTGTTTTTGATAAATCGTTAATGGTTGGTTTTGTGGCAAAAGAGTACCACAAGTGCATGCTAGAGCTAAAAGGATAAGTAAAATAATGGTTAATCGAACTGAACTGAGAAAATGGAAAATTTTTTCCAAAATAATTTTCATCTTCAGGTTTCTTTATCTGTTCTTTCTTTTTCTTCCAATTCTTTATCGGGTGTAACATCAATAGCTTTCTCCTCTTTAAAAGCCTTTTTAAAATTACGAATACCTTGTCCTAGTCCTGCTCCAATTTCTGGTAGACGACTAGCTCCAAAGATGATTAAGATGATAAATAAAATGATTAATAATTCAGGTAATCCAATCCCAAACATCTTTTCCTCCTTTTAAGTTGTATTCAAGCTAGCATTCATTTATGCAGGTGTCAATAGGCTTTTAGGGATTGATATTGACATTATTTCTCCTACCTGTTACCCCATCAAACATGAGTCTAAAAAGTAAGCTTGTTCGAGCAGCAAGCATATATACCTTTGGTATTTTAATAAGTCGAATACTTGGAGTAGGACGAGAAATAGCCATTGCTTATTTTTTGGGAACAAGTGCTGCTGCTGATGCTTTTTTTGTTGCCTTTCGTTTGCCAAATTTATGGCGTCGTTTATTTGCTGAAGGAAGCCTTGCTATTGTTTTTGTCCCTGTTTTTACAGAACATCTTTTAAAATCAAAAAAAGAAGCTATTAAATTAGCTAGGGTTGTTATTACACTTCTTGGTGTTATATTATTAGGTTTAAGTTTTTTAGGTGTTATTTTTGCACCTTTATTGATAAATTTAATTGCTCCTGGATTTTCTAACTTTCCAACAAAATTTTCTCTTGCTGTAAATCTCACTCGCATTATGTTCCCTTATGTTTTTTTTATATGTCTTACTGCCTTATTTATTGCTATTTTGAATTCTTTAGGTTATTTTGCTGCTCCTGCTTTTTGTTATGCTTTTTTAAATATTTCCATGATATTAAGTTTGTTTGTTGCACATATTTTAGGATTAGTTCCTGTCTATTGTTTGGCAATTGGTGTTATAGTTGGGGGAATCTTGCAATTGGGTTTGCAGTTACCTTTTCTTTACAAAGAAGGATTTTCTTTTAAACCTTTGTGGCAAAAACATCCTGCTCTAAAACGTATTTTTACCCTTATGGGACCGGCTGTTGTTGGAGCAGCTGTTTATCAGCTAAGCATTTTTATAAATACTATTCTTGCTTCTTTTTTACCAGAGGGAAGTATTTCTTATCTTTATTATGCTGACAGATTAGTACAATTTCCTTTAGCTCTTTTTGCTTTTTCTTTTGGCACTGCAAGCCTACCTACTCTTTCAGCACAAGCAGTTAAAAATGATCTAGAATCTTTTAAAAATACCCTTTGTTTTGGTTTTCAGACTGTATTTTTTTTCATTTTACCAGCTAGTATTGGTTTAATAGTATTAGGTGATTCAATTATTACTATTCTTTTAGAAAGAGGAGCATTTTCTCCTGCTTCTACTAAAGCAACAATGCAGGCTTTGTTTTTTTATGCTATTGGTTTACCTTTTTTTAGTGCGCTTAGACTTTTGACTACTGCTTTTTATGCTTTTCAAGATACAAAAACACCAGTTAAAATAAGTGTAATATGTTTGTTTTTAAATGCTATTTTAGGTCTTATCTTAATGCGACCTTTAAAACATGCTGGACTTGCTTTAACAACTTCTATTGTTAGTGGATTAAATGTTTTTATTCTTTTATATTTCCTTAGAAAAAAAATCAAACCATTGTTTTCAATTGATTTTTGGTTAGCTTTAGGAAAAACTACATTAGCTGCTTTAGGTATGGGAATTATACTTTGGCAAATTAAATCTATAATTATAAAACCATCACTAATATTAATTAGCGGTATTCCTTTAGGTATAGCTACTTTTTTTCTTCTTGCTTCTATGTTAGGATGTAATGAAATGGCTATTATAAAAGAAAAATTATTACGCCGGGGTGGGCTTTGAAAGATTGGGTTCTATCCCGGTTAGAAAAATTATTTACCACACCTAAATCAATTGTTTATTTTATACACAATTTTATTGGATATTATTCAGAAGAAAAATTGCTTAAATCAAAGATATATTTTAGTTATAAACCGTTATTAACCTTCTTTTTTCAAACAAAGATAAATAAAGAAACTATTCAAAGAGTAAATAGCTATTTAGGATTACCAGACGACTTGCCTTGGCCATATAATAGAAAAGGAAAGTTGCGTCATCCTAAAAGTTGGACAAAAAAATTTTTAAAAAAACACTATCCTGAAATATATCTTCCTCCCCTTTTATGGTTAAGAAAATTGGTTTTTGTTGAATTTGAAACTATTATTGATGTACCAAATCACATTTTTTTCCTTATAAAGGCTGCACCTGCCCCATTTTCCTCAGCACAAATAGAAAAGGCTTATGCTTGCGGAGAATTATTAAAAAAAGTAACAAAGTATGATGAATTTCAATTAATTACCATTACAACACCACGCATGGTCGCACCATTAGAAAAGATTCATAAAGCTTTAAGTTGGAAAGATTTGGAAAATGTTAAAAATTAATGAATTGTTTTATAGTTTACAAGGAGAAACTTCTTATATAGGATTACCCTGTATCTTTATTCGACTTACAGGCTGTAATCTTCGATGTAAATATTGTGATACAAAATATGCTTATACAGAAGGGAAAGAATATAATTTAGATAAAATCATTTCTTTTGTAAGTAGATTTCAGATAAAATTAGTAATGATTACCGGTGGTGAACCACTTTTACAGAAAGAGGTAATTCCTTTAATTGAAGAATTAATTAGTGTAGGCTATAAGGTACTTATAGAAACTAATGGCAGTCTTCCAATTAATATTTTACCTGAAAAAGCTATTTGTATTATGGACATTAAATGTCCTGGCAGTGGTATGAGTGAATATATGATGTGGGAAAATATTGATTATCTTAAAGAAAAAGACGAAGTTAAATTTGTTATTTCAGATTATAATGATTATGTTTGGGCAAAGAATATTTTAAAGAAATATGAGCTCTTAAAACGTTGTCAAGTACTTTTTTCGCCTGTATTTCAGAAACTTGATTTAAGAGTATTAGCAGAATGGATTTTAAAAGATGAGTTATTTGTAAGAATTCAACCTCAGTTACATAAATTTATTTGGGGAGAAAAAAGGGGGGTATAAAATGGAGAAAAGGATTAATAAAACACAATTGGAAATTACAAAAGGAGATATTACAAAATTAGCTGTGGATGCTATTGTCAATGCTGCTGGCCCAAGTCTTGTTATGGGCGGTGGTGTAGCTGGAGCTATCCTTAAAGCAGGAGGACAGGAAATCCAAGAAGAATGTTATAAATATGCTCCAATAAAGGCAGGTGAGGCAGTAATTACTACTGGTGGAAAATTAAAAGCTAAACATGTTATTCATGCTGTTGGTCCTCGTTGGGGTGAGGGTGAAGAAGAAGAAAAATTAAGAAATGCAGTATTAAACAGCTTAAAACTGGCTGAAAAATATAAGTTAAAAAGCATTGCATTTCCTGCTATTAGTACAGGTATTTTTGGATGTCCAAAACCTTGGGCTGCTTCTGTGATGCTAAAAGCAGCTATAGATTATTTAAAAGAAAAAACCGGACTAGAAAAAGTTATATTCTGTCTTTATAGTGAGGATGACTTTAAACTTTGGTGTAAAGTTTTAGAGGAAATGAATGTATAAAGTAGGAGTACTTACAATAAGTGATAAGGGAAGTAAAGGGGAAAGAGAAGATAAAAGTGGCAAATTACTTCAGGAAATTCTTAAAAAATCTGGTTTTGAAATTAAAGCTTATACAATTGTACCAGATGAAGAAATAGCTATTATTGAAAAATTAAAAGAATGGACAGATAAGAAACAATTAGATTTGATTTTAACAACCGGAGGCACAGGTTTAACACCTAGAGATGTTACTCCTGAAGCTACACAAAAAATTATAGAAAAAATTATACCTGGAATAGAAGAAGCATTACGAATAGAAGGAATGAAAAAAACACCTTTTTCTATACTTTCACGTGGCATAGCAGGTATTAGAAAAAAAACCCTTATCATTAATTTGCCTGGTAGTCCAAAAGCTGTTCAAGAAAGTATGGAGATAATTCTTCCTATTTTATTCCATGCTATTGATAAAATTAAGGGAGATTTAAAAGAGTGTGGATAATTTAGACTTGACAAATTAAAAACTTTTTTGATAAAAAAAGCCAAAATGGAAGTATTTTTACATAAGTTAGCAGAACAAATTTTAAAGTTAGATGAAGCCTCTCTTACTTCTCTTTTAGAAAAATATCGTCAGAAAGTTCGACAATTTGAACCTACTAAGGAATGGGAAAAAGCAGTTATTATCTTTTTTATTATTAATGCTGTTAAAACAAAAAATTTGATCTTTAATGAAGAAATGTTTAAAAGAACACCCAAATTGAATAAACCAACTATACAATCAAAACCTTTTTTAAGGCTTATTAAATAATGTGGATTTTTCATAAAATTGCTGAAAAAAGAATTCAAGAGGCAATGGAAAGGGGAGAATTTGACAATCTTGAAGGTAAAGGAAAACCTTTACCACGTGAAGACGATATGGAACATGTTCCTCCAGAGTTAAGAATGGCTTATAAAATACTTAAAAATGCTGGATGCTTACCACCAGAACTGATGTTAAAAAAGGAAATTAAAGAGTTAAAAGATCTTCTTGAAACAATGGAAGATGAAAAAGAAATTTATCTTTGTTGTCGTCGACTTAATTTTCTTATTATGAAATTAAATATGATGCGTCCTACCTCTCCTTTACTAGAAGAAGGACAAGTTTATTACAAAAAAATTGTCTATCGTATGGCTAAACGGCGTGGAAAAACAAGTTTCTAAATTTTAATTTTCATTCTTTTTATAAATAAATTTATTGACAATTTTTTTCCAAAGGGCTACGTTATCTTAGTGTTGGTCAATCCAACAAGAATTACAATACCAATTATCTCAGAAAAAATTTTGCATCGAGAAAGATTAATATTTTTACTTAAGAAAGGTTTAGAAAAAAAATTAATTACAATAGTAGCAGGGCCAGGAGAAGGAAAAACAACTCTTGCTATTGATTTTGTTAATACTTTGAAATTACCTACTATTTGGTATAGTTTAACATCATCTGATAGCGATTTAGTAAGGTTTATTAATCATCTTGATTATGCATTATGTAAAACTTTTCAAAAATACAAACAAGGCACAATTGCTCACTATTTCTCTTCAATAACAAATATATCTTCTCAAATAGATCAACTTGCTGATGTTTTAGCAGCTAATTTTGATAAAATAGTTGATGATTCTTTATTAATAGTATTAGATGATTATCATTTAATTCATTCTAATTCAAATGTCCATTTTTTTCTTGCTAGATTGCTAGAACATTGTCCTAAAAAAATTCATTTTATTATTATTACTAGATTCCCACTTCATGATGTTTATGCAAAATTTTATCTTCACCAAGAAATACTTGAAATAACAAAAGATGATTTGAGATTTACTTTAGAAGAAACTTTTTTGCTATTTAAAAAAATATTTTTTTCTAAGCTAGAAAAAAACAAAATAAAAGAACTTACAAGAATTTGTGATGGATGGATAATAGCACTCATTCTTTTATCTAAACATTTAGAAAAATTGGATACTGAAAGTATTCCTAAAAAATCTTTAGATAAGCTTTATTCATATTTAGGAGAAGAAATATTCAAAAAATTGCCTCTAACAACTCAAACTGTTTTACTAAAAACCTCTATTTTAGAAGAGGTGACTCCAGAGTTAGCACAAAAATTATCAGGCATCCCTAATGCAAAAGATATTATTGAAACATTTGCAAAACATTATTTTTTAGCTACTCGAGTTGCTCATGATACTTATCGATATCACCATTTGTTAAGACTTTTTTTACAAAGCAAACTTACTCAAAAAGAAATAAAAAAACTTCATTTAAAAGCTGCTTCTTATTATCAAACCAAAAAAAATAATTTTATTGCTATTCATCATATATTAAAAGCAAATTGCCTTAAAAAAGCAGCACGTTTGTTAGAAAAAGAAGGTTGGAATTTATTAATAACAGGTCAATACGAAAGTCTTGAATCAATTTTAAAAAATTTTTCTTCAGAAGATTTTCAAAATAATCCTTGGTTATTATATTTTAAAACATGGCTTGATCGCTGGGAAAAACCTAAAAAAGCAATTCAAGAGTTTAAAAAAGCAATAAATCTATTTAAACAAAAAAAGAATAATAAAGGAGTTGTTATAAGTATTTTAGCTTATGTAGAAGTTGCATTAATGGCAGGAAATATATCACTTAGACTTAGCAAATTAATAGACCAAGTAGCACAAATTGTAGAACAAAAAAAAGTTAAATTTCCTTCTTACCTTCTACCTTATATTTTACTTTCTACAGCAAGCGTTAGAATTTTTTGTAATGGAAATTTTCAACATGGTCTTGAATTAGCTGAAACAGCTTATAAAAGTGCTTTAAAAAATGAAAATCTTTATGTTCAACTTAAGTCTTTGGTTCTTCAAGGTTTTGCTCATTATTATATGGGAGAAATTGAAAATGCCTCAAATATATTAAAAAAATTGTTAAATTTAATTGAAAAAGATATTGTACCTTTAGACATTCGTTTTTATATATTTCATTTAGGTGGAATGATATATCGTTTAAAAGGAGATATTAAAAAAGCTAAAATTTTTTTAGATAAGTCTTTAAAGATAGTAAAACAACTTAAAGCTGAATCACTCTATCCCTTTATTTTTGAAACTATAATAACTGTTCATATCATTCAACGTGAATATTTTAATGCTAAGCAAAAGATTTTGGAATTAAAAAATATAGGAGAATATACTCAAAATATGTGGGTCTTAACACTTGTTCAAATTAATCTTGTTTGTCTTTATCTTTTAACAAAATCTAAAGAAGTATTAAATTTGATACCTTATCTTTTAAAAATAGCTAAAAAAGCAGGAAGGGAATACTTTTTCATCTTAGCAAAAGTTTTAGCTATAGCTACTTACAGTGAAATGGGGAAAAAAGAAAAGGCTATCAAACTTTTTAAAAATACTCTGCTTAAAGCTCAAAAAATGAAAGCTAAATATTTAGTTTGTCTTCTTTATAGCGAAGCAGCAAAACTTTATTTTGACTTAGGTAAAAAAAGTCTTTTTATTAAATATCTTCAAAATTTTTTAGAACTAATAAAAAATAATCCATATCGTTATTTTTATAATTATAGAGAAAATTTATACGCATTTATTGCCTACCAATCTATAAATCAAGGAATTTACCCAGAAGTTGGTGAAAATATTATAATTATATTTCTTGGAAGAAATGCAAATAAAGCCCTTTCACCTTATTTAAAAGAAGCTAGACCTGAAGTCAAAGAAAGATTAAAAAAATTAATAAAAAAAGCTTTTAAACATTCTGCTCCTCTTCTTTTTATTAAAACTTTAGGAGATTTTGAGGTTAAAGTAGGTAATAAAACCATTGTCCAATGGGAGAGCCAAAAAGCTAAAACGCTTTTAAAAATTTTAGTAACTCGAGGAGAAAAACCTGTACCAATTGATGTAATAATGGAAGATTTATGGCCAGAGGCAAATTGGGAATCTGTAAAGGAAAATTTTAAAATTACTTTAAAAAGACTTAGACGAAGTTTAGAACCAGATCTTCCTTCAAGAATAAGCTCTAGCTATATTTGTTTAAAAAGTAATTGTTTATATTTAGATTCTGAAAAAGTAATAGTAGATGCTTGGGAATTCAAAAGAAAGGCAAAAAGTTTGCAAAAAAAGAAAATGTTTACTCAGGATGATTTAAAAGAAGTAGAAAGTATTATTAAAATTTATAAAGGAATATTTTTGCCTCAAGACTTGTATAATGAATGGGCTTCAGGAGAAAGAGAATATTTAAGAAATATTTATATAAAATTACTTGAAATAGCTGTTTCATTAACGAAAAATTTAAATCTTTATAAAAAAACAATTTTTTATCTAGAACTTCTTATTGCTGAAGATTCTTTTAATCAAAAACTTTATGAAGAGTTAATGAATTGCTATCTAGAGATAGGTTTATATAATAAAGCTATTGAACTCTTTAAAAATTTTAAAAAATTATTTGAAACTGAATTAGGCATTCCTCCTGGCAAGAAAATGATAGAACTTTATCAAAAAGCACTTACATTAATATCTCATTAAAATAATTCCTTTGTCACTTTTTTGTCACTTTTTTATGTTAAAAATAAATAATTAGTATGATTGATATTGCAAAATGTAAACAAGTAGAGAAAATATTAAAAAAATTTCAAAAAAAATCTAAAGAAATACTTGATAACATTCCAACATGTATAACTATATATAAAGTTCAAGAAGACGGTAAAATTATCCTTACTTATTTAAATCGAAAAGCAGAGGAAATATATAATCTTTCAGTATCTGTATTAGGAAAAAGTATTGATGAAGTTTATCCAGAAATTAATCAAATAGGACTAGCTTCTTGGATCCGACAGGTTCATAAAACTGGACAAATTTTAAACATTCCTCCTACTCCTTGGAGAAAAAGTCATTCAGTAGATGATATTTATTGGTTTGAACATAGCATTTGCAAGTCTGGAGATGAAGTAATAGTTATTTCAGAAGATGTTACTGAAAAGGTAATAGCAGAATTAAACAAACATCAAAACTTGGAATACTCAGTTAACGATATTATTCATGACTTTAACAATGTATTGGCAACTATTTCGATAGCAACTGATCTTTTATCAATAAAAATAAAAGAAAAAAATCTAATTAAATACCTAATTATGATAAAATCAGCAGTAAAAAGGGGGAAAAATATTTTTAACAAAATGTTTAAATCTGTTAGAAAAAATGCTTTAGAATTAACACCTATTTCACTTGTAGAAATTATGAAAAATATTAAGGATTTTTTGAACTATTTGCTTTCTAAGAAAATTTTAATAATATTAGAAAAAACAGTAGAAGAAGACAAAATTTTAGGAAATAAAAATGAACTTCAACAAGTTTTAATGAATCTTTGTCTCAATGCAATTAATGTCATGCCTAAAAATGGTTTGTTAATTTTGAAGTTAGAAAAAATTTCAGGAAAAAATTTAAAAAAACGATTTAAAAAAAGCGAACAAATAGATTATTTTTGTCTTTCTATAAGTAACTCAAACACAGAAGATTATTCCGAAACCATAGAAAAAAATGCAAATTTATATATTGCTCATGACATTATTAAATCCCATCAAGGATTTATTGACATAGAAAATCAACCAGGAAGAGGTACTATTTTTAAAATTTATCTTCCACAAACAGAAATATTAAAATGATTTTATCATCTATCGAGTTTCTAACCTTAAAGGAAAACCTGGCACAAGAATACCTTCTTTTCTTTCAAACGTAGAAGTGACTGCTTTTACTTGAATAACTTGAATACGTTGATTAAAAGTATCAGCTATAAGCACTCTTTGGGCAGGGTCAACCCATATAAAATTGGGATATTGAAACCAGCCTGCCCCCCATCCCTTTCCTCCAAATTCAAAAAGATATTTTCCTTCATAAGAATAAACACTAATTGTATGCCGCATATAATCCACAATAAAAATCCAGTGATTTATCTCATCCACAGCAATTCCACGAGGACGGCTTAATTTACCTGTACTACCTCCTTTTTGGCCAAATTTAAAAAGAAAATTTTCATCTTTATCATAAACATACACTCGACCATAACCTTCGCTTAAAAGATAAATTCTTCCTTGTTTATCTATATATACTGCACAAATATCAGCTTTTCCCTTCATTCCTGATAATTCATCTTCAGGAGAAATAATATGCAAAAATTTACCTGCTTTATCTAAAACTATTACTCCAGGAAATCCATCGCCACTGACATAAATTTTTCTATTCTTACTTACAGCCACAGTCCTAGGACGAAATTTTTCCGCATCAGGAAATCCTTTTAAAAAAATATCTCTTACCCACTTAAGACAGGGATTAAAAACAGAAATCCTACCAATAAGTTTTTTACCCTTCCTTGATTGGCACAGATAAATATAGCCTTCATTATCAATCCATAAACCTCCGGGAGCTTCTACTCCATTATTTTTATCTAGTACAAAAAGAGGATAACCATCTTCAGTATAAATGACAAGCCGACTATGACCTCCATCTACGACATAAATCTCTTTTGTATTAGCATCTACCAACACATAAGAAGGATAAGAAAGAAAATCTCTTTCCATACCTTCACGAATATCAAAAAGGTGAAGAATATGAGGTACTAATTTTGTCTCTGAAACTTCTTCTTTTAATGATTTAGCAAATAGATTAAAAGAAAATAGTAATGATAATGATAATATTAAAATAATTCTTCTCACAGTTTTTTTATATGCTATTATTTATAAAAAATCAACTAAACATTAAATCTAAAATAAAGAATATCACCATCTTTTACTTCATAATCTTTCCCTTCTATACTAACAAGCCCTTTTTCTTTACAGGCAGAAATAGAACCTTCTCTAATTAAATCTTCATATTTTACTACTTCCACTTTAATAAAGCCTTTTTCCATATCAGAATGAATCTTTCCTGCTGCTTGTGGAGCTTTAGTTCCTTTTTTTATTGTCCAAGCTCTTATTTCAGCTCCTACTGTTGTAAAAAAAGTAATAAGATTTAAAAGCCTATAACCCTCTCGAACAAATTGATTGAGACCACTTTCTTTTAAACCTAATGCCTCAATAAACTCTTGTCTTTCTTTTTCATTTAATTCTGCTAATTCTACCTCAAGTTGGGCACAAATTTTTATAAAAGCATTTTTTTCTTTCTGAGCCATTTCCTTTATTTTTACTATCCATTTATTATCTTCCTCCAATCCATTCTCATCAACATTAGCCACATACATCATTGGTTTTGCTGTTAATAGTTGCAATTCTTTAACAATTTTTTCTAACTCTTCATCAATTTCGGAAAGATTTTTTATAAAATTTCCTTTTTCAAGCCAATCTTTTAGCTTTAAAAGTGCTGATACTTGTTTTTTTGCCTGTTTATCACCTATTTTTGCCAACCTTTTTAATTTTTCTAATCTTTTTTCTACTGTAGCTAAATCAGCCAGTATCAATTCTAAATTTACAATCTCTATATCTCTTTCTGGGTCAATTTCTCCCTCTACATGAGCAACATCTGGATTTTCAAAACATCGCACTACATGGACAATTGCATCTACTGTTCTTATGTACGAAAGAAATTGATTTCCCAAACCTTCTCCTTTACTAGCATTTTTTACCAAACCAGCAATATCTACAAACTCAAGTATAGCTGGCACAACTTTTTTAGGCTCAACCTTTTTAGCAATCTCATAAAGCCGTGAATCAGGTACAGCCACTACACCCATATTGGGATTGATTGTACAAAAAGGATAATTGGCTACCTCAGCTTTCCCTTTGGTTAAAGCATTAAAAAGAGTAGATTTTCCCACATTGGGCAAGCCAACAATACCACATTTAAAACCCATAATTTACTTTAAACCTTAGATAAAAGATAGGTCAAGAGATAAAGAGACTATTTAATTAAAAATAAAAAATGGTGGAGCTGACGGGATTCGAACCCGTGACCTCGTGAATGCCATTCACGCGCTCTCCCAACTGAGCTACAGCCCCACTTTTTAAATATTAACAAATCACTTTTTTATTGTCAATGACTCCCAATCCTGATAAGCTTATAACATGAAGAACAAAATTAAAAGAGTAATTTTATTCTGTTTATTGATTTTATCCTTTGCCTTTACGCTCTTTGCCTTAGACCCTGTAGTTGTTTCATTTATTGATTGGACAAAGACTGGTTCATTTTTTGGAGAAACAGGATATTGGTCCTTTTATTCTTTAGAAGCAGAGGTACAAAATTTTATGAAAACAGGCATTGTACATGTGATCTTTCAGGCAATTGACCCAAGTGGTAATGTAGTGGGCACAGGAGAGATTGCAGGATATCTAGAATATGGACAGCGAAAAAAACTCAAAGGAAGAGTAAAAATTTTTGGTGATCCGCGCATAAGTAAATGGAAACTATTTAAGGCCTATGTTGAGTAAAACTTACAATATCCAAAGAAACATTATTCCTATACTCCAGCAATAATAGGCAAAATATATAAGTCTTTTTTGATTGGTAGTTAGAAGTCTTAGTAACCAACGAATAGCCCAGAGGCTAGAAAAAAAGGAGCATAAAAAACCTGTTAAATAAGGAAATAAAAGATGGGATGAAATACTAGTCATATCTTTTAAGGATAAAACACCTGCTCCAAAAATGGCTGGAATAGCAATAAGGAAAGAAAAACGTCCTGCCGTTTCTCCAGTTAATCCTAAATAAATTCCAGCAGAGATAGTTGTACCAGAGCGTGAAATACCTGGCAGTACAGCTAGTGCTTGAGCCAAACCAATACCAATTGCCTTTTGCCAACTTACTTTATGATGTGTATTGTTTTTCAACCTTCCGGCCACGAAAAGCAAAGTACCAGTGATAAGGAGCATTATGCAAGCAAAGCGTGGTGAATTAAAAGTAGCTTCAATAAATCCCTTAAGAGGAAAAACAACTAAAGCTGTAACAAATGTAGCTATTAATATAGGAAAAGCAAGACGAGGTGTAAACAACATAGCTTTTATGTCTTTAAAAAAATATGTACATAAAGCAAAAAGTGTTCCTAAATGAAGGATAATTACTAAAAGAAGTGGTTGTTGCTTAAGTTCTGGAAAAAAATGCTGTGCTATAACTAAATGCCCAGAACTACTTACAGGTAAAAATTCTGTTAATCCCTGTAAAATTCCAAGAAAGATAGCTTGAAAAATAATCTTCATTTTTTAAAAAATAACCATGCACCTTCGCCTCCTTTAGGGAAACGAAGGAGTACATAAGTGCCTTTTAAACGTTTACCATGCAAGACAAAAATAAGTTTATCAGGTTCTCTTTTTAAAAGCTCATAATTACCTTTATCCCAAATTATTACCTTACCTGCTCCATAATGACCAGGAGGAATTTCTCCTTCAAAATTGGCATACTCTAAATCATGGTCTTCTGTTTGAATAGCCAATCTTTTTAATCCCTTTTTTGTTGGTGGCTCCTTAGGGATTGCCCAACTTTTTAATACTCCATCTAAAGCTAATCTGAAATCCCAATGTAAATGGGTAGCATGATGTTCTTGAACAACAAAAATGGACTCACTATCCTTAATCATTCTACTGTAACACTTTTGGCTAAATTACGAGGCTGATCTACATCTGTACCACGAAATACAGCAATATAATAGGCAAATAGCTGTAATGGAACAGTAAGTAAAATAGTTTTTAAAAAAGGATTAGAAGATGGAATATAAATTATTTCATCTGCTTTTTCTTCTACTTCTTTACAACCTTTTTCAGTAAGGGCAATAATTTTCCCTCTCCTTGAACGCACCTCTTCCATATTGCTTAAAACCTTGGTGTAAGTTTCTCCCTTTGGGGCAATGATAACTACAGGCATATTTTCATCTATAAGGGCAATAGGGCCATGTTTCATTTCACCTGCGGCATAGGCTTCAGCATGTATATAAGAAATCTCTTTTAATTTCAATGCCCCCTCCATAGCAATAGGGAAATAAATACCTCTGCCTAAGTAGAGGAAATTGTGAAAACGACCATAATAAGGAGCAAGGGCTTCAATATTATTAGCTTCTTTCAGTAAAATTTCTACTTGATGAGGTAAACATAACATATCTTTAAGATAAGATTTAACTTCTTCAGAAGTTAGACGATGAGAAAGAGCAGCAAGGTATAAACTAAGCAGATATAAAATAGATATCTGAGTAGTAAATGCCTTTGTAGATGCCACACCAATTTCTGGGCCAGCATGTGTATAAATTACATAATCACATTCTCTAGAAAGGGTGCTTCCTAATACATTACAAATACCTAAAGTTTTTACACCTTTAGCCTTTCCTTCTCTTAAAGCGGCCAAAGTATCAGCAGTTTCTCCAGACTGAGAAATTAAAATAAGAAGCATATTTTCATCAAGAATAGGCTCACGATAGCGAAATTCAGAGGCAATGTCTACTTCTACAGGTAAACGACATAATTTTTCAATCATATATTTTCCTACAAGACCAGCATGAAATGAAGTACCACAGGCAACAATCCAAATTTTTTTAATATTTTTTAATCCCTCATAATCAAGCTGAAATTCTTCAAAAAATGCCTTCCCTTTTTCTAAATCCATATGTGATCGCACTGTATCAGCAATGGCACGAGGCTGTTCAAATATCTCTTTTTGCATAAAATGTTTATATCCTGCTTTTTCAGCCATAGATGGCGACCACGGGAGTTCCATGGGTTTTAAAGGCAATTCTTTTCCAGAAAAGTCCTTTAATTCTATTCTATCTTTTTTTAAAACAGCTAACTCACCATCATTCATAAAGATAACTTTTTTTGTATAAGGCAAAAGAGCTGGTGCATCTGAAGCAAGAAAATTTTCATCTTCTCCTAATCCAATAATTAATGGGCTTTCTTGTCTAACACCAATAATTTTATCAGGTTCATTTGCACAAAGAATTGCTAAAGCAAAGGAGCCTTTAAGTCGCTTTATAGCTGTTTTTACTGCTTCTTCAAATGATATTCCTTTTTTTAAATAAAGGGAAATTAAATGAGCTATAACTTCTGTATCTGTTTGAGAAGAAAATTTAATGCCTTTTTCCTTAAGCTCTTCTTTAAGGGCAATATAATTTTCAATAATTCCATTGTGTACTACTGCTATTGAGCCAGAAACATGAGGATGAGCATTGTTTTCTGAAGGCACACCATGAGTTGCCCAACGAGTATGACCAATGCCTATTATTCCATTTATGGGTTTTTCTTTTAATAAAGATTCAAGGCTATTTAATTTTCCTTGAACTCGCCGACACAAAATTTTCCCATCAGTAATAATAGCTATGCCTGCTGAGTCATAACCTCTATATTCTAAACGTTTAAGGGCATCTAAAAGCAAAGAAGAACAGTCCCTATTACCTATATAACCAACAATGCCACACATTTTATTTCTTTCTCCTCCTTGGTTTATGCACTTGTTTTGCCCTAGCAATAGCTAAAGTATCATTTGGAACATCTTCTGTAATTACTGAGCCTGCACCAACTAATGCTCCTTTGCCAATTTTTACTGGAGCAATTAAAGCAGTGTTGCTTCCAATAAAAGCAGCATCTTCAATTGTAGTTTTATGCTTTCTTATACCATCATAATTGCAAGTGATAGTACCTGCTCCAATATTTACTCCTTTGCCAATCTCTGCATCTCCTATATAGGTAAGATGGCAAGCCTTTGAGCCTGAACCAACATAACTTTTTTTCACCTCAACAAAGTTACCAATCCTTGCCTCTTGCCCAATGTGTGTGCCTGGTCGTAAATGGGCAAATGGGCCAATTGTTGCTTTTTTTTCAATTATGCTTTCTGTTATTACACAATAAGGTTTTATTTCTACTTCATCACCTATTTCACTATCTTTAATAATCACCCCTGCCCCTAAAACACATTTTTTGCCAACTTTTGTCTTCCCTTGAAGGTAAACACCAGGATAAATCACTGTATCTTCACCAATAATTACATCTGGCTCTATATAAGTAGCCTCTGGAGCAATAATAGTAACACCATTTAACATATGTTTCTTTAAAATTTCTTCTCTTAAAATACGCATGGCTTCTGCTAACTCCATTCTTGTATTAATACCTATAATTTCATTATAAGAAACTTCTTTTGTAATAATTTTTTCTTTATTGTCGGCTGCCAAAGTGATTAAGTCCGTAAGATAATATTCCTTTTTCTTAGGATTGAGTTTTATTTGAGGTAAATATTTATTTAAGAAATCTGTTTTAAAACAATAAATTCCAGCATTAATTTCAGCTGTTTCTAATGTATTTTTTCTTTCAGTTATTTCTAACACACCTTTAACTTGCCCATTTTTATCCCTTACAATCACTCCATATTGTTCAGGGTATTTAACTTTAGCCGTTAAAAAACTTATAGCAGCGTTTTGTTCTAAATGTAACTTTATTAGTGTTTTAAGGGTAGATGAACGTAAAAATGGAACATCCCCATTTAATACCAAAACATGATCCGCATTTTGCCAAAAATCTTTAGCACACATTAAAGCATGACCTGTACCTAGTTGTTTTTCTTGAAAAATAAAATTAATATTTTCCTCAACAATTACTTCTTGAATAAGCTTTTTTTTATGCCCTATTACTACACCAATTTTAATATTATTTAATTCTTTTAGTGTATTTAATACATAAATAAGCATAGGTTTTCCTAAAAGAGTATGCAAAACCTTTGGCAAATCTGAATGCATTCGAGTACCTTGACCTGCTGCTAAAATCACTGATACAAATTTTTCTTCCATTAAAAAACCTCTTGAAAAAACTAATTAATTTTAACTTGCTAAAAATTTTGATGTCAAGCTTGATTTTTTAATAGACAAAAATGACAAAAACGAAAAAATTGACAAAAACGAAAAAATAGTTTATTTAGCAAACATGGTTAAAAGGGATAAAAATGATTTTATTACTACAGCAGAAGCAGGTAGAATTTGTGGAGTTGCACGCACTACTATCTCTAAATGGATAGATGAAGGCCTTCTTAAAGCCTTTATTACTCCTGGTGGTCACCGTAAAATAAGAAGAGGGGATTTAGAAGAATTTATTAGAAAATACGGTCTTTCTTTGGGGGTGGAAAGAAAGAAAAAGATATTGATAGTGGATGATAATCCTGATGACATTAAACTATTACGAGCAGCATTTTTAGCTGCAAGTAATGATTATGAAATACATTCAGCAGATGGTGGATTTGAAGCAATTTATAAGCTTGGAGAAGTAAAACCTGATTTAGTCATTTTAGATATTGTAATGCCTGATATGGATGGTTTTACAGTATGTCAAAAGATTAAAACGAATCCTGAAACAAAAGAAATAAAAGTAATAGCAGTAACTGCTTATCCAGACGAAGAGAAAAAACAAAAGGCATTTAATTGTGGAGTGGATGCTTTCTTCACTAAACCTCTGGATATAGAAGCTTTAATTAAAAAAATTTTAGAATTATTAAGATAAATGACAAAATTAGAGAAAACTTTTTTTATTTCTCCAGGAAATTTCTACATAAGTAATAATCCAGAAATTATTTTAGAAACTTGTTTAGGCTCATGTGTAGGTATAGCTTTATATGACGCAGTAAATAAAGTAGGAGGAATAGTCCACATTGTATTGCCAGAAGGGGATAAAAAGAAAATGTTAAATCATCCAACAAGATATGCAGTTTCAGGTATCCCTTTTCTTATTAAAGAAATGACAAAATTAGGAGCCTCAAGGTCGTTTTTAACAGCCACAATTGTAGGAGGTGCTTCTCTTTCAAAGGACACAAATATAAAGATTGGTCAGCGCAACATTGATAAAGTGCGAGAGGTTTTAGCTAAAGAGGGAATCCCCATTTTGGAAGAAGATTTAGGAGGTAGTTTTAGCAGATTATTTAGATTAAGGATTAAAGATGGAAAGGTGACTTTAACTCAAATTGGGAAAAGAATTTCTGAAACAATACCTGCTACCTCTACTAAAATAGAATTAAAAGAAATTTTAGAAAAAGTTGATCAAATTCGACCTCTATCTAAAACTGTACAGGAGGTTTTAAAAATAATAAATGCTGAACCAAATAATGTAGAGGAAGTGAAAAGAGTTGTCTTAAAAGATCAAGCTCTTACAACTAATATTTTAAAAGTTTGTAATTCAGCATATTATGGATTAAGTCAACGAGTCTCAAATCTTAGCCATGCCATAATTTTGCTAGGGTTTCAAACGGTTAAAAAAATACTTTTAGCTGTTTCTTTAAAAAGCACATTAGACCGCAAAATAGATGTATATGATTTAAAAAGAGGTGAACTTTTTAAACACGCTTTGGCTTGTGCTTTGACAGCAGAATTAATTGCTAAAGAAAAGCAATATAAAGACCCAGAGGTAGTTTTCACAGCTGCTCTGCTTCATGATTTGGGCAAAGTAGTTTTAGACCAATGTGCATTCGAACAATTTGCATTAATTATGAATAAAGTAGCAAAAGAAAAAAAGGCTTTTTGGATTGTAGAAAAAGAAATTTTAGGCTTTGACCATGCTCAAATAGGTGGATTGATAGCTCAGCGATGGAAACTTCCTCAAATTCTTGTTGAAGCAATCACACTCCATCATTCTCCAGAAAAAGCAAAATTTACACCAGAAATCGTCAGTATTGTTCATATAGCTGATGTCATATGCAGTATGCTAGGCATAGGTTGTGGAGTTGATGGTTTAAATAATCCTATTCATCCTTATGCTTTATCTTTATTAGCTTTTAATTCTTCAGAAATAGACAATATAGTTGAAAAGTTACCTGAATTTATAGAGGAAATTAAAACTTTTGAGGAAATTTGAGAATTATGAATTTTGAAAAAAAAGAACTTAAAATTATATTAAAAAAATTGAAAGAAAAAACAGGTTATGATTTTTCTCAATATCGACAAGGAACAATCAAAAGGCGTATTGCTAAAAGATTATGGACTGTTGGTGTAAAGGATATTCAAACATATATAACAATTTTAGAAAGAGATTTAAATGAATGTAAACGTCTTATTCAAGAACTAACAATAAAAGTTAGTCAATTTTTTAGAAACCCTTATGTATTTGAAATTTTAAATATCATGATTTTACCAGAAATTTTGGAAATTAAAAAAAAGCAAAAAGATTGTATGATCAGAATTTGGAGTGCAGGATGTGCTTATGGAGAAGAAGCTTATTCTATTGCCATGCTTTTAATGGAACATCTTAAACAAAAAAAGATATTTAATGATTACAAAATCTCTATTTTTGCCACTGATATTGATGAAAAGGCATTAATAAAAGCTAAACAAGGAATATATGATGAAGAAGCGGTTTTAGAAGTAAAAAAGAAGTTTTTAGATAAATATTTCATTTACAATGGTTTATATAAAGTAACAGATGAAATAAAACAATTAGTTAATTTCTATGAACATGATGTTACTTCTCAAAGACAAATCGCCCCTCCAGGAGGTGTGATTTGCAATTATGACATAATATTATGTCGCAATCTTTTAATTTATTTATCTGATCCTTTACAAAAAAGGGTAATTTCAAACTTTTCTAAATCTCTCAATCCTGGAGGGTATTTGATTTTGGGAGAATCAGAGTACATCCCTAAAGAATTTGAAGAAATATTTATCTTAAAAGATAGACATGGAAAAATTTACCAAAAGAGGTAATTAAATGAAAAAGATAAGTATACGCACTAAATTTTTGTTTATAATTCTTGGCAGTTTTTTATCTTATTATTACACTCATTTTTACCTATATCAGCCTTTCTTATCATTTTAAAAAAGAATTAAAAAGCTGGAGTATTCCTTTAGCTCAAAAAATTAGTGAAGAAGTAAAACCAATTCTTATAAGTGGAGATAAAATTGCTGCTAGAACTATTTTGTTTAAATATTTACAGAAAGAGCCAGAAATTGCCTACCTTATTATTATAGATAAATTTGGTAATATATTTGCACATACCTTTGAAAAAACAATTCCATTTGAGTTAGAAAATATAAGTTTAAAAAACCTATATGATATAAAAGAAGTAAACATAGATGGACGACTTATTTTTAATATTGCCTATCCTTTAAAAAAATGGACACTTCACATAGGATTATTACGTTTGACAAAACTACCAATAAAAGAAAGAGTTCATCATGTGTTTAAAATTGTAGGTAGTATTTTTGGCGCAGTAAGTTTAGTTGGTATTGGTATAGCTTTTATTTTATCCTACCTTGTTACAAAGCCTATTTTTAATCTTGTTCAAGCTGCTGAAGCATTTGGCCGAGGAGAATTAGATGTTAAGGTAGATGTAAAAACCAAAGATGAAGTAGGAGAGTTGGCAAATGCATTTAATAAAATGGCAAAAGATTTAAAAATAAGTCAAGAAAGGATTAAAAGACTACTTGCTGAATTTACTCAAATTTATAATAATGCCCCTTCGCCTATGCGGGTAATAGATAAAGACTTCAACATTATTAGTCAAAACGAAGCTATGAATGAGTTAGTAGGTGTAAGTGCAGAAAAAGCAAAAGGGAAAAAATGTTATGAATTGTTAAGAAGTCCTGCTGTCTGTCAAACAAAAGATTGTTCTATGAAACTTATTTTTCAGGGAATAAAAAAGATTGATAGAGAACAAGAACGCATCACTCCTGAAGGAAAAATTATACCTTGCCGACAAATGGCTACACCTTTTAGAGATGCTATAGGCAACATTATTGGAATTATTGAAATATATACAGATATTAGTGAAAGAAAACAATTTATTGAAAAATTAGAAAATGAAAGAAAAAGATTATCAGAGCTTCTTAATATACAAAGAGCGTTCGCAGATATTTTAACCTCTTTGGCTAGTACAGCAAAATTAAAACCTCTTTTAAAAAGTGTTTTAGAAAAGATTATCTATTATACAAATAGCCAATTAGGTGTCATTTATATTTTGGAAAACGAGCATTTAAAACCTTATGCAGCCTCTGCTTTAGATTTAAAGAAAATAAAAACATTTAAAATAGGAGATGGTTTACCTGGTAGATGTGCAATAGAAAGAAAACAAATAATAGTCTCTGATATACCAAAAGATTACTTCAAAATTTCTTCTGGAAGTGGAGAAAGATTGCCAAATCATATTATTTGTTTTCCTATTTTTTATAAAGATAAACTTATGGGAGTGTTAGAATTAGGCACTTTGCATACTTTTAGTGAAAAAGATATTTCTTTTTTAAAGATTGTTGCTGAGCAACTAGGAATAGGAATTGATCATGCTTTAGCATATGAAAAAGTTGAAAAACTTAGCCAAGAATTGCAAGAAAAAAATGAACTTTTAGTAGCACAAAATGAAGAATTACAATCTCAAAGCGAAGAATTATCAGCTCTTAATGAAGAACTTCAAGCACAAGCAGAAGAATTAGCTGCTCAAAAAAAAGCATTAGAAGAAAAAACAAAACAAGTAGAAGAGGCAAATCGTTTAAAATCCGAATTTCTTTCTAATATGTCCCATGAACTTAGAACACCACTTAATGCTATTCTAGGAATGGCTAAACTTCTTCAAGAAAAAATTGAAGATAAAACACAAAAACAATATGTGGAAATTATAGAAAGAAATGGTCAAAGCTTATTAGCATTAATAAATGATGTATTAGATCTCTCTAAAATTGAAGCTGGTAAAGTAGAGGTTATTTGGGAAAAAATTTATCTTAAGGAATTTATTGAAAGCATTATAGCTTCTGTAAAACCTTTAGCAGATGAAAAAAGATTGCCATTAAAAACATCTTTTGATGAATCTATAGATTTTATTGTTACTGATCCAGAAAAACTTAAAAGAATTTTATTTAATCTTTTAAGTAATGCCATAAAATTTACAGATAAAGGAGAAGTGGCTGTTGAAGTTAAAGCAGAAAAAGAAAAAATTTTAATAAGTGTTAAAGATACAGGAATTGGAATACCTGAAGAAGCCTTAGATTATATATTTGAAGCATTTCGTCAGGTGGATGGTTCTACTACAAGAAGATATGGAGGAACAGGTCTTGGTTTAAATATTGCTAAAAAATTGGCTGAACTTTTAGGTGGAGAAATTAAAGTAAAGAGTAAAGTAGGAGTTGGTTCTACTTTTACTATAATTTTGCCTAAGCAACCGATAGAAAAAAAGAAAGAAGAAGTATTAAAACAAAAAATTAAATCTGTATTGTTAAGAGAAAAATCCTTTGGTGTTAAAAAAGTTTTAATTATTGATGATGATCCTGTTGTTATAAAAGAGTTAAGCATTATTCTAAAAGATGAACCTTATCAAACTATATTTGCGTCAAATGGGAAAGAAGGGTTAGATTGTATTAAAAAAGAAGTACCTGATCTAATATTACTTGATTTAAAAATGCCAGTAATGGATGGCTTTGCTTTACTTGAAGTATTAGAAAGGGATAAAAAATTTAAAGATATACCTGTAATTATTTTATCAGCATTAGATCTAACTAAAGAAGAGAAAGAAAGATTAAAAGGTAACATAAAAGGTATTTTGCTTAAAGGACTCATTGATAAAACTACTTTTATTGAGACAATAAAAAAGATTTTGTACGGTGAAAAACATGAAAGAATTTCTCCTAAAATTCTTATTGTTGAAGATAACCCAGATAATCTTTTTCTATTAAAAGAGGTTTTCAAAAACACTGATTATGAAATTTATACAGCAGAAAATGGGCTTGAAGCAATAGAGAAAGCTTTGGAAATAAGACCAAATTTAATTCTTATGGATATGCTTATGCCATTAATGGATGGATATGAAGCTACACATAAAATTAGAAACATTCCTGCTTTGAAGGATATCCCTATAATTGCTTTAACAGCCAAGGCTATGAAGGGTAATAGAGAAGAAATTTTAGCAATTGGTTGTAATGATTACATTACAAAGCCTTTTGATTTTCATGAGTTATTCAAAAAAGTTGAAAAATGGCTAAAAGTTTAAATCAAATAAATAATAAAAATTTACAACCTCTTATGCATAAATTAAGGGCACCATTAAATTCTATTATTGGTTTTACCGAGCTTTTAAAAAAAGAAATCTATGGCCCTTTAAATGAAAAACAAAAAGAATTTTTAGAAATTATTCATCGTAATGCTCAAGAACTTTTAAATCTTTTGGAAAAAATAATTAAAGAAGGAGATAAATATGAAAACAGATCATAATGGTGCCCTTATTTTAATAGTGGACGATGACCTTGACAGTCTTTGTTTAATGGAATCTCTTCTTTTACCTATTGGATATAAAATTATTAAAGCACAGGATGGAAAAAAAGCTCTTAATATTTTGAATAATGTATTACCTGATTTAGTCATTTTAGACATTATAATGCCTGATGTTAATGGATTTCAAATTTGTAAAGAAATGAGAGAAAATATTCTTCCAAAAGATGAATTTGTACCAGTAATTATGGTCACTGGTCTTTCTTCCAAAGAAGATAAACTTAAAGGTCTTGCTATAGGAGCAGATGACTTTATTTCTAAACCTATAGATGGTGCTGAACTTTTGACTAGAATAAATTCATTACTTCGAATTAGATACCTTCATAAAAGGCTTCGAGAAAGTTATGAAAAATTAAAACAGTTAGAAAACATAAAAGAATTACTTTATCAAACTATTGTTCATGATTTAAAAACACCATTAACTTCCTTAATAGGAGGTTTAGAACTCCTTTCATTGAAAAGTGCTTGTTTACCTCACCCTGAAACTTCCTGGTCACCACAATGTTTATTAAATATTGCATATCGTTTGCTTCGTTTAATTCAAAATCTTTTAGACGTAGCTAGGATGGAAGAAGGAAAACTTCAGCCAAATTATACAGATATAGATATAAGAATTCTATTTAAAGAAATAGAAAAAATGTTTTCAGTTGAAGCTGAAAAAAGATCTATTTTTGTCTATTGGAAAGTTGAAAAAAATTTGCCTATTTTTAAAGCAGACAAAGATTTTTTAATGAGAATTTTAGAAAATTTGGTTTCTAATGCTTTAAAAAATGTTAAATCAGAAATTGGTAAAATTTCATTAATAGCAACATTTGACAACATTAATAATTGTATAGTGATTAGTGTAATTGATAATGGACGTGGTATACCAAAAAAGGATTTAGAAAAAATATTTGATAAATTTGAGCAAGCTCGTTTGAGAGAAAAAAATAAAAAATATACTACTGGGTTAGGACTTACTTTTTGCAAATTAGCTGTGGAAGCTCATGGTGGAAAAATCAATGTTGAAAGTAAAATAGGCAAAGGTACTAAATTCACTTTTACTATTCCTTTGAAAAAATAGGAGTCAGAGTTGGTCATAAGCCGAGTTCTGTTTCCTGAAAGAGGTCACCCTCTTTCAGGTGATGGCCATTCATCTGGGACGCCGGTTACCCGACGCCTCAAGCGACCTACCCGAGGGCTTCGGGCGGGCCACCCTTATCCCTTTTAGGGAACGCCCTCCTATTTGGTCTTGCTCCGGGTGGGGTTTACCCACTTTAGGTGTCACCACCTAAAGGGGTGAGCTCTTACCTCACCGTTTCACCCTTGCCCGCACCCTGCAAAATTTACAGGGCCGCTGGCGGTCTGGTTTCTGTGGCACTTTCCTGGGGTCACCCCCACTGGGTGTTACCCAGCACCCTGCCCTATGGAGCTCGGACTTTCCTCCTGCTGTTTTAACAGCAGGCGGCCATCCGCCAACTCTGACTCCTACGCAATTTTTTAAATCTCTAATACTAATTTAATCTTTTTATGCCTCTTTAGCAAGCTTCTTAAAAATTATTTTTCTTCATTATTTTTTATTTCTAAAAGTCCTTTCCAATAAATAATTCGTTGGCAAGAAGGGCAAGTCATAAGTTTATCTACTCTTAAAAGTTCATTATAGTTTTGAGGAGGAATATGCATATGACAACCTTCACATACACCATCATTTACAGCTACTACTGCTTGACCATTACGATGTTGACGGATAAAGTCATAACGCTGCAAAATTTCTTTTGGGATATATTTAACCATTTCTTCTCGTTTTTTACGAAGATCCAAAAGTTCTTTTTTCAAATTGGTAAAACTTATCTCTAACCTTTTCTGAGCCTCAATTAACCTTTTTTCCAATTCCTTTACCTTCTCCTCTTTCTCTGCAACTACTTTCTTTGCCTCTTCTATTTCATCAAGGGCAATAATAATCTTTTCTTCCCATTCTGAAGCAATTTTTTTCAATTCTTCTATCTCGACAAGTAAAGCTTGATACTCTTTATTTGTTTTTACTTCCATCATCTTTTGTTTACTTTTTTTTATGCGTGCTTCAGTATCTTCTAGTTCCCATTCAGCATCTTTTTTTACCTTTTCTTTTTCTGCTAATATATTTTTAGCATCCTCTAATTCTTTTTGAGCTTCTGTCAATTTTTCTTTTATATTACTTAAAATCTCCGGCTCTGTTTCCAATGTTTGATTAATCTTTTTAATTTTAAGATCCAAATCTTGAAGTTTGATAAGGTTTAACAATATTTCACGCAAAGTTTGCCTCCTTCTACATAATATTTAAATGGCGATTCTTCATAAAAAAGCAACACTTCTATATTTTGATTATACTTTTTAAAAAAAGCATCTAATTTTTCTTTAATTTTAAGCAAAACCCATTTTTCTGACTCATAATGTCCTACCTCTAAAATTAATAAAGGCATTTTTTCAAACAAACGGGCAGGATGATATTTAATTTCTCCTAAAACAAAAGCATCTAAACCCAATTTGATTGCCAAAGGTAATAATTCACTTGCACTACCTCCACATACACCTACTTTTTTTATTTTTTCTTTCCCTCCAACTACTTTTATAATCGGGAGTTTTAATCTTTCTTTCACTTGATTAATAAACACTTCCATTTCTATATTTTCTTTTAATTCACCCCACCATCCAAACCCTACATTTGGCATTTGTTTAGGCTGAATAACACCTTTTGGTAAAATATCTAATTGCTCAAGCAAAGCTCTACTTACACCATCAGTAACGCTATCCAAATTAGTATGTAAAGCAATAATATTTAAGCGGTGATCAATTATTTTTAAAATTAATTTTCCTAAAGGTTCTGAATAAAGAATATTTTTAAAGGATGAGAAAAAAAGAGGATGATGGGTAATAATTAATTGAGCATTATTTTTAATAGCATAATCAATTGCATCTTCTGAAGGATCCAATGCAATAATAATCTTTTTTACAGTTGCTTCTTTATCTCCACATTGAATTCCAACATTATCCCATGACTCTGCAAGATTTGTTGGTACCCATTCTTCTAAATAATCCATAATTTCTTTGATTTTCATTTTTACAAAATAAAAAGGTGCGTCAATAACGCACCTTTTTTTAAACACGTAAAATTTCGCTTAAAAAGTAATCTCATTTCTTTTGGTGGGCCCACCAGGAATCGAACCTGGGACCTTCCGGTTATGAGCCGGTGGCTCTGCCAACTGAGCTATGGGCCCTTTTTTTATTTTATAATACAATGAAACTAGCCTTTGTCAACCTTGAAAGAAAAATGAAAAAAGTTTAGATTTTGATTTATGAAGAAATTTAAAAGAATGTTAGTCTATCTTGCTGTAAAACTTTTATATTTTTTACATAAAACATGTCGTGTAATAATAAAATATGAAGCTCCATTACCTAATTCACCAGTAATTTATGCAGGTTGGCATGGTGTTTTACCTATTTTGTTTTTTATTTTCAAAGATAAACAAATTGTTACTATGGTTAGTCAAAGTGAAGATGGAGAATTGATTGCTCCTGCTTTTGAAAGAGCTGGATTTAAAGTAATAAGAGGCTCTAGCCATCGAGGCGGTGTTTTAGCATTAAAAAAAATGGTAAAAATAGTCAAACAAGGCTATAGTGCTGGTTTAGCTATAGATGGTTCTCGTGGGCCTTTACGAAAGGTACAAGGAGGAGCACTTTTCTTAGCCATGCATTCTAACTATCCCCTTATACCTCTTAATGTTTTTTATAAACATAGCATAAAACTGCCTACTTGGGATAAAATGGAAATCCCATTGCCTTTTACAAAAATAGCTATTGTTTATGGTCGTCCTTTTTATGTAAAAAAAGGAATAAATGAAACTGAATTTGAAACTATACGATTAGAATTAGAGAAATATCTTTTCCATTTAAAAGATGTAGGAGAAAAGTTGTTAACATAGTAATTCAATACTTTATTAAATACATCTGGTGTGGTTGTAATCCAATAAACCATAGTTTTTTTATAAAAAACAGCATGTTTTTTCCCTAATCCCCAAAAAGTATAAATAGTTAAATTTTTTTGTTTAGTTAATTTAAAATGACTGAAAGGGCTTTTTATATTCTTTCTTATTTTTTCCATCATGATTTCAGTTTGACTTTTTGCTTCTTTAGGATTAAAGGCCTCTGAAATCCAAATAGTAGCCTCATGACCATTTCCTCTATAATAAGCAACCCAGGCATTTTTTACATGAATTTCTTTACCATGAAGTCGGTTAACTTCTGCAATAGCTTCTTGCCCTTTTAATAAATGTATAAGACAAAGTTGCTCTAAACTTTTTGGAAAGGATGGAGATTTTGACTGAGTACAATTGATAAATAACAAAATTAACCATAATATTCTAATTTTAAAATAAATTTTTTTATTCATGCTTATTAAATTTCAAAAAAGAAGCAATAGACTCATCTCTCACTTGAAAGGAAAAATAATCATGCTTAGCAATAGCACAATTAATATTTAAAGCACAATATTTAAGACATATAGAATCTTCTGAATCAAAATCTCCAAAACAATGAAGACGCCCTTCTAAAAATTCTTGTTTTATTATTTTCACTTTAATTCTTTGCATCATTACTCCTTTAAAAATTTTATCATATCCTGATGTAAAAATCCATTAGTTGCTAAAATCTCTTTAGAATAAATAGAATAAGGACGACCTGAAAAATCAGAAACTATCCCTCCTGCCTCTTCCACAATTAATTTACCAGCAGCAGTATCCCAAGGATGGAGACGCTCTTCCCAAAAGCCATCAAAACGCCCACAAGCCAAATAACACAAATCCATAGCAGCTGAACCTGCTCGACGAATACCTCTAGCAACCATAAGCATTTTCTTAAATCGAGTAACTACTGGCTCTGGTCGTTGGTGAATATCATAAGGGAAACCTGTTGCAAGTAAAGCTTGATGAATTTTTTTAGTTTTAGAAACTTTTATAGGCTTTCCATTTAAAAAAGCCCCTTTACCTTTAATGGCAGAAAAACATTCTTTTAAAATGGGAATATATACTACTCCTAAAACAATTTCTCCTTTTACTTCCAAAGCCAAAGAAGTGCAAAACCAAGGTAATCCATGAGCAAAGTTTGTTGTACCATCCAATGGGTCAATAATCCATTTTATTTCGCCTTCTTCTAATCCACTTTCTTCAGCTAAAATACCATGCTCAGGATAATGAGCCTTAATAGCCTTTTTAAAAATAGCCTCACTTTTTAAATCTGCTTCAGTTACTAAATTTATTTTTCCTTTATAATCAATTTGATGTGTTTTTGGAAAAAGCCCTAAAAGTTCTTCTCCTGCTTTATAAGAAACCTCTAAAGCAAACTTATAAAACTCTTCCATTCCAACCTCCGGATGAAAAATTTCTTCTTTACTCTTTTGCAAAACTATGTTATAAGCCCACAGTAGCCTAAAGGCAAGAGGATGACTAAACACTTACCATTGTACTTTGAAAGTTGTTCAAAAAAACCTTTCTTTCTTTTAAGTCGTGTCCATTTTGAAATCCTTATACCAAGAAAAGTTTTTTCATTTATAAATAAACATAAGGAATTTTTTATTCATACACAGAAAAAAGAATTTTGCCATGCATTTTGGGTAGATTTGAAACAAGAGCGAATTTTAGGTATCTTAAAAATAAATAAAAAATATTGTGTTCTTGAATGTTTTACAAAAAAACAAGCAAAAAAAGGAAAAAAGTGGTTAGAAACTGAATTAAAAGAAGCTATTAGATTTAAAGCCTATAGCTATAGACGTTTATCTAATCCTTGGCGAGAAGAAAGGACTTCTTTAAAAGAATATCTTATTCATTATTATGAAAAAGAATGGATTCATACCCCTTTATCATATTTAAATAATCAAACCCCTCTCCAATCTTTGAAAACTAATCGTTCTTCTTTAATCAATCTTATTGAAGAAATGGAAAAAACACTTTTTCTCCCCTATGATTTTAATCGTCTTAGGCAACGATTAAATTTAAATAGTATTTGTTATTTAGATAAAGAAATTGAAAAACAAAAACTAAATTTACAAGAAGAAATTTTAGAGTGTTTAAATACTGCTTTTCGACTCTTACGTGTAATTGAGGAAACAGAAACATTTTCCTCTAATATAATTGAACCATTAATTTCCCTTACACATCTTGTAGATAGACTTAGTGAATTTGCTATTTTTTTAGATAAGAAGCTTTGTTATAAAGATTTGAAAAAAATCACCAGTCAACTTTATGAAGTCTTTGATAAAGTAGAGATACAATTAAAAGAACTATTAGAAGCTATCCCTCAAAAAGAAAAAATAATAGAACTTTATACTGATGAAAATTGGCATCATTTAGAGATAATTAATGAAGAGCCTTTTTTATCTCTACCTCGAAGCTTGGCTAAAGAAGTAATGGCTAATTGGAGAGGAAAAGCAGAAGAAATTATTCTTACTTCAGAAATGGACCTTTTTTCTGTTTTGGAAAAACAGCCTTTAGAATGGATTGAAGCAATAGCTGCTTTTCTCAATCTACTTGAAGGAAATAAGAGTAAAAAAGCATATGTTGATACTATTACTTCTTTTTTAAAAAAACCTTCAAATTTAATTCAGGTAGTGGCTAACTTACCTGAAGAAGCCCATGGAGTATTACGAGTTGTTTTAGAAGCTGGAGGTAGTTTCCCTTATGCCTGCTTAATAAGATACTTTGGTAATGACATTTATGATGGTTTTTATTGGCGAATAAAACCACCACGAAGTGCGATTGGTATTATTAGAGCAAGAGGTTTGCTTTTTGTAGGACAAATGAAAAGAATGGGGACACTAACAAAAGTAGCTTTTATTCCTTCTGATTTACGTCCTATTTTACGTCACCTTACAACAGTCCCCGATAATATCCTCCGTCTACCTGAATAACTGTTCCTGTTAAATAACTTGCTTTTTCTGAAGCTAAAAAAACCACAAGATTAGCAATTTCTTCAGGTTTTGCTAAACGTCCTAAAGGAATCTGCTTTTCCCATAATTTAATAACCTCTTCAGTTGTTATGCCCTTTTCTAATGCTTGTGTTTTTGCTAATTGCTTCACTCGTTCTGTAAGTGTATAACCTGGACAAACACTATTTACTAAAATATTATATTTTGCCACTTCATCAGCTAAAGTTTTTGTCCAACTTACTATGGCTGCTCGTAAACTATTAGAAAGAATCAGTCGTTCAATGGGCTGTTTTACTGAGATAGAAGCCATAGCAATAATACGTCCCCATCTTTCCTTTTGCATATAAGGAATGGCTGCCCAAGCCATATTTAGTGCACTCATTAAAGTAAGATAAAAAGCCTTTTCCCACATCTCTATTGTGGTCTCAACAAAATAGGCAGACGGAGGGCCACCGGCATTTGTAACTAAAATATGAATAGTGCCAAAATGATTTATAGTTTGGTGTATAAATTCTTTTGCCTGTTTGGCTATTGAAACATCAGCAACAATAGGCAATATTTCAGTATCTGTAATTTTTTTAATCTCTTCAGCAGTAGCCTCTAATATTTCTTTATTTCTAGCACAAATTGCCACATTCACCCCTTCCTTTGCCAAACCTAAAGCTATGGCTTTACCCAAACCTCTACTTGCTCCAGATACAGCTGCAATCTTTCCTTTAATCCCCAAATCCATAATTTGCCTCCTTGAGTAGCCAAGTAAGCACTGTCCTTACTGGCACTCCAGTAGCTCCTTCTACATAATATTTCCAAGATTTTTCAAGATAGGCAGGGCCAGCAATATCTAAATGTATCCAATGTTTTACTTCTACAAATTCTTTAAGAAAAAGGGCAGCAGTAATAGCTCCACCATAACGAGAACCAACATTTTTAATATCACCAAAAGTTCCTTTAATTTCTTCTTTTAAATCTTCATCTAAAGGTAAAGGCCAAAATTTTTCTCCTGTTTCTTTACCAATTTCTTGAATATCTTTTGTTAAATTTTCATCATTGCTAAAAATGCCACTTGTAAAACGCCCTAAAGCTACTATACATGCCCCTGTCAATGTAGCCATATCAATAATAACATCTGGTTTAAGCTCTGAAGCATAAATCAAGGCATCTGCAAGAATCAATCTTCCTTCTGCGTCAGTATTATGAATTTCAACACTTTTCCCATTTTTAAAGACAATAATATCATCAGGACGAAATGCTTTTCCTCCAGGCATATTTTCAGCTGCAGGGATGAGACCATGAACTTCACATTGAGGTTTTAAACTAGCTATAGCTTTCATAATACCCAAAACAGCGCAGGCACCAGCCTTATCACTTTTCATGGTCTTCATAAATTGATCAGGTTTAATATTAAGACCTCCACTATCAAAAGTAATACCCTTTCCAATAATAACAAATCGTTTTTTTGCTTTAGAAGGAGTATAGGCAAGATGAATAAATCGAGGAGGATGATAACTGCCTTGACCTACTGCTAAAATGCCATGCATTTTTTCATCTTTTAGTTTTTTTTCATCATAGACAATACATTTTAATCCTACCTCTTTAGCTAATCTTATAGCAATCTCTGCTAGATCTTGTGGTTTAATAACATTACCAGGTTCATTTACTAAATCGCGAGTGAAATTAGCAGCTTCTGCTAAATATTTACCTATTTGTATTGACTTTTGCCATTTTTTTTCAACTAATAGATTTATTTTCTCAATTTTTGTTTTTTCATTGTCTTTTTTATATTTTTTAAACTTATAATTACTTAATAAAACTCCTTCTACTAACCATTGAATAGCTTTTTCTCCCAATTGCTCACTACCTAGATTTTCAAAAGTAACATCATTTAATTTAAGCTCCTCAACTTTTTTTAAAGCAGAAGCACTTGCTTTTCTGATTTTATCTGGCTCTAATTTTTCTTTTTCTCCTAATCCTGTTATAATAAGATACTTAAAATTTGTTTTATCTTTAACAGGCATAAAAACTGTTTTCTCTAACTCTCCCTTAAAATCAATATCCTTCAAAAATTCTATTAATTTGCCTTCTAAAAAGCTATCTATTTCTTGAGCAATAGGAGTTAAACTTAATTCTTTGTATACACCAATAACAAGAGCATTACCCTTTATTTCTTTTATTTTTTTTCCTACTAAAATAAACTCCATTTTTTACCTCCATTACTAAAATAAAGCAAAACACTAAATAGCATGAAAACTATTTAAAATCAATTATCAGCTTGCTCAGAATAAAAGAAGAAGATATTATAATTTTGTGGTTGAGATTACTTTTTCTGCACATGTGCTTTTTAAAGCATTAGAATTCTTTGATAAAATTTTAGGTTCACAAGAAAAACGTTATCTTATATTTTTTTCCAAAGATGGTCTTTTTCTTGGTGGAGGAGATAATTTTTTAAATGCTAACTTAAAGCTTAAATCCCATATTACCCTCCTTCAAAATTACACTTTCCCTTTAGATACCTTACGTCTTTTTCTTAAAGATAAACTTGAACAACCAGTTAAAATAATATTTTCTAATCCTCTTAAATTTATTACACTTAAAGAAAAATTAAGCATTAAAACATGGCCCTCTTCTCTTTCTTTTATACAGACCAAAAATAAATATTTAGGCACAATCTCTGTAAAGACATTGAGACGAATTTTAGATCTAGGTAGTATTATTTCTGAAGAAGGAGAATCTATCTTCCTCTTTTTACAGAAGGGATATTTTGGTGTCTTAAGTGAAAATAAAAAATTTATTTCATGTGCTTTCACACCTTTTAAAACCAATTTTAATGCTACTTTTTCTGTCCAATATACCTTTCTCCGTCGCTTGATAAAAGCACTCCAATTTCTTTCTGAAAAGAAAATTTTTCTTTTTCTTTCTTCTCAAAATTTGATTTTTTTACTTCCACAATTAAAAATTAACCTTGGTTTTTCTCCTATAAACAATGATATTTTTTCTCTTTTACACAATATATTTACTACCCATCCTTTAGTAAGATTTAAGGTAAATTTAAAAGAGTTTAAAAAAAATTTGGCAAAATTAGCTAGAATGCATAAATATTTAACCCCAATTGGCAACATTATCTTTGAATCAGATAATTGCATTTTTAAGATTGTGTCTTCTCAAGGAGATTATATCATCAATTTGCCTTTAAAAACATCTTTATCATCTCCTCTCATCATTGATTGTCATTTCCCTCAGCTTCACAGTTTATGCAGTCGATTAAATGGAAAAGAAATTAATATATCTTTTTTACCAACAGGTTGTTTATTAAAACATGGCCAATTCTTTTGTTTTATTAAAAAGAGGCCTTTATCCCATCTAATATAAATTGAACAGCAATAGCAGCTAAGATAAGTCCCATCAGACGAGTAAATATATTCAATCCAGTAGGGCCAAACCACTTTACAAGGCGTCTAGCAGAAAGCAAAATAAAATATGTAAGCAACGCAGTAATTAAAATACTACTTAAAATAATAAATTTTGCATAAGGTTCTTTATGACCAGCAAGGACAATAACAGTAGTAATGGCACCTGGACCAGCCAACATAGGTGTACCCAATGGAACAACACCAATCTCTTCTTGTTCTTTTGTATAAGCCTCCTCCTCTGGAGTAGTTTTTAATCGTGTGCGTTTTACCTGTAACATTTGCCAGGCAACCATGAAGATAATTATTCCACCAGCAATTCTAAAGGCATGAATGGTAACACCAAAAAAATTAAGTATGTTTTCACCCCAAAGTGTGAATATTGTAAGTATAAAAATAATAGTTAAAGTGGCTTCACGTACAGTTGTTTTTATCTTTGTTGAAGAATACGATGCAGTAAGAGTAATAAATCCAGGAATGAGCCCAATAGGATCAACAATGATAAAAATAGAAATAAAGGATTTTATAATGAATTCTATTTCCATGAATGGGAGCTAGCTCAACTTTCCTTAGGACAGTTTTTAACCACCTTTTCCTGTATGACAGACAAAACAGCCACAGTCTGGGTCTGATGTGCCTGCTTTACACTCATTTTCATAATCCCAACGAAGAAGATCAGGATAAGGTGAACCATGTGGACGATGACAAGAAAGACAAGAAACTTGATCCTCTCCTGGTGTTACAGTTGAGCTAGCTGCTGTCATACCTGTTAAAGTGCTTTCAAGTCTAGCTATAGGGGCTAAAGGATTATATGTTGTATAATTTGCATATTCACCACTATTTGGTAATGCAATATCTGATGGATGTCTTTTCCAATGCTCAGTATTTTCTCCATAAAATCCCCAATGACATGCAGCACAATACCTACTTATAGAGTGAGAAGGATTTGAATAATCCCCTGAACTAGCGGCACCACAATATTCATTATGGTCATTTGAGCTTACAGTATATTCCCAATCATCATCTTCTATACCTGCAACCCCATAAAAATTATAACTACCTTCCTGAAAAGTAGATGGGTGGAAATAGTCAAGACTTAAAAACCTATATTTAACCTCTTCATCATCACCTACAACTGGGCCATTCTCATCTCCATGATGTTTTGGATTATGACAAAAGACACATTTAGTAAGCACCATATTGCCACCACCATGACAACTACTGCAGGTTTTACCACTCTCAAAACCTGGGGTTTGAGAAAAATTTGGATCTTGACTTACACCAGGAATAGCAGTTACATTGTGGCCACATTCATCACAGCCATGAGCTACCCAATAAAAATTTCCACCTGCAAGGGTATTTGTTCCATAAGTTGGCTCAGTTTCAGAAAAGACATAAGGGGTAGTATTTGTACCATCATTTTCTCCTGTGTGACAACCAACACAGTTATTTATTAATAATGACTCATAAGGGCCTCCCCCCGAAAGATTTCCGCCTTGGCTATAGTGCATAGTATGACAATTTGAACAGACACCTGATACTTTCGCCATTGCCACTGCACCATAAAACAATATACATATTACAAAAATTATAACTTTTTTCATTCTTTTACCTCAATTAAAAATCATTTAAGGGTCAG
Source organism: Candidatus Desulfofervidus auxilii (assembly GCA_030262725.1). NCBI lineage: Bacteria > Pseudomonadati > Thermodesulfobacteriota > Candidatus Desulfofervidia > Candidatus Desulfofervidales > Candidatus Desulfofervidaceae > Candidatus Desulfofervidus > Candidatus Desulfofervidus auxilii. The sequence goes on from JAJSZS010000004.1 coordinate 47,198, forward strand.
GTCTTTTTTTAGACCTGACCCAATATTTTTATTTTGTAGTATGACAGATAAAGCAGCCACCTATCTCATTGCGTGGATCATCAGAAGTACCTGCCTGCATAGCATTATAATCCCACCTTAAGATATCATCATTAGGTGTTCCATGAGCACGGTGACAGGAAACACAAAGCACAATAGTATCATCACTAAAGGTCACTGTGTCAATGGTCATATTAGCAGAAAGAGAAGCCCAACCTACAGGCGCAATCGGACTATAAGTACCTACTGTTGAGCCTGGATGACCATAACTTCTGTATTCAGAACCAGCATCTGTATTTCCCATATCATAATCAGTTGGATGTCTAAGCCATGGATGACCAAAGCTACCATCATCCATACCTAAGTTACCAGTACCACTATGGAAATCTCCATGACATTCAGCACAAAGGTAACTAATAGTCGCTGTAGAACTAATTGCATCACTATTTCTATCTTCACCTAAATAGACATTATGGTCAGAAGGACTTACAGTTAATTCCCAATCATCATCTTCTATACCTTTAATACCAAGCAAGAAACGATAACTTTTACCAACAGTGGTTCCAGCTTCTGAATCATCATAAGTAGCCAGTTTTAAACAACTATCATCAGCATGATGAGCTCCATAAATACCTGCAAACGAACCTTCTTTATCAGGATCACCATGACAACCATAAGTACCAGCACAAGTAAATTTACTCATATCCCAAGTAGCTGGACGACCATAACTTTCAGCCTGACTATAGCCAGGGGGCTCAGTAAAAGTAGTAGAACCTATACCAGAAACATTATGACCTTTTGCATCTCCAACCGTGGCTGCCCAGTAAAAGTTACCACCTGCCAAAACTTCACCCATACCTGCATGCAATCCATCTGTTGTATAATTTGGTCCACCTTGACTATAAACAACAGGAACAGTAGAACCAGCAACTGTCTTTGTCACAGCAGTACCAGTATCACTATGACAACCAAGACAAGTTGTAATCAATAAAGCTCCTTGGGGTTCGGATAAAGGAGCCCCAGTTTCATCATAGGCCATAGGACTTCCACCTTGACTATTATGCATTGTATGACAGTTATCACAGCGCCCACTCACTTTTGCCATCGCTACCACACCATAAAGCAACATACACATTCCCACTATCAACATCACAACTTTTTTCATTCCCTTCACCTCCTTTCTTTATTATTTTACATAATTCTCTATTTTTCGTATAACTATTTTCTTCTATTATGTCAAGTAAGCAAAATTTATGCCATTGTAAAAAATAAGTATTTATGCTATTTTTGAATAGATAGGATATAAAAAGAAGATTATTTTTCTTCTATTGAGGAAAGTATTTTCACTTTTTCTTTCTTTTATAATTATCCTAATTTTTTACATTTTTTTGTCTAAAGAAAAATTAAGAAATATTTTTCCATTTAAATTTAAAATTTACAATTTTTTCCAATGATTGACAGATTTTGTCACAGATTTGTTATTTTATCTCAAATACCTGAATGCGATTATTACCAGTATCAACTACATAAAGTTGTTTTTTATGTAAAAGGACATAGCGAGGATAATAAAACTCACCTTCTTTCCAACCTTTTCTTCCTATCTCACTAATAATATTGCCATTTTTATCAAAAACAAAGACCTTACACTTATGGGCATCAAGGACATAAAGATTACCACCAGCATCTATTGCAAGACTTAACGGAAAAGCTAGATTTTTTAATGATAAAGAACGAACAAATTTCCCACTATTTTTCTCATAAATAAATACTTCTTTTTTTAAAGGATCAAGAGCATAAAGGTATTTTTTAGTTAATGCTATATCTGAAAACCCTGTAGCATCTTTTGTTTTTATCTGTTTTAAGAATTTATATTCTTTTGGAGAAAAAACTAAGATACGCTTATTTGCTTTATCAATAAGATAAAGATAACCTTCTTTATCTAATTTCATATTGCCAGGAACAGGTTTTGGAGAAATATCATTTAAAGCAAGTGGCTTAATGATTTTTTTCTTTACATCAATAATTAAAACTGAATTTTCACCTTTATTGTTAACAATTAAAAGACCCTCTTTATCTCTAAGCATACACAAGGGAAGTTTTAAACGACCTTCTGCATTGAATTGGGAAATAAATTTGTAATATTTTTTATGATAAGAAACAAGACGATGATTTAGTGTGTCAGTAATATAAATTTTATTTCTTTTTTCATCCAAATAAATTGCTTGTGGTTGTTTAAAATTGCCAATTTCTTCTTCAGCGTAAATAATGGTTAAGAGTTTGGCTTTGGTAAAGGCATAGCAAGAAGTAAGAAATACAAAATGCAAAATGTAAAGTACAAAGCACAAAATAAGAATTTTTTTAATCTTCATTTTTATTCACCTCGCCAAATTTTATGTTTCAATTTTATGACACTGGATACAAAGTTGCTTTCTGTGGTCAAAGATCATATTAAATTTGTATTTTGTGCCCATGGGATTATGACAGCTAACACAATCCATTCCCTTTTTACATCTAGGATCTATTGCCTTTTCCCTAAGAGGATGAGTAAATTGAGCCTGACGCTTATGGCAATTAACACAGACCTTAACAACCTCTTCTTTAAAAAAGAAAGGTTCATTACTACTATGGGCAGCATGACAGTTCAAACAATTGCCTTTTTTTGCCTCTGGATGTTTATAATAATAAACATTACTTAATAATTTATCTTTTGCATCTTGGTGGCAGGTAAAACAGATCCTAGACACAGGAGCCTTTAAGGCTGGTTTTTCATCAAAAAGATGAGGACTGTGACAATTAAGGCAAACATTCTCACCATACCCTAAATAAAGATGAGTATAAAGTGCAGTTTCATCATTTTTAAGAGAATGACACTTTAAGCAAAGTGAACGACTTTTTATTTTTATATCCTTGATTTTTTTTCCCTGCAAAAGGTGACATTCATTACATTGCTTTTTTGCATAAGGTTTGTGGGCAGATTGGCGTAAAAGTCCTTTCTTAGAGGAAGCATGAACATTATGGCAGGAAAGACAGATTTGTGTATTAAAGCTATGAGTATTAGAAATATTATGTGCTGTAGTCATCTTTTTCTTTGAATGGCAATTAAAGCAGAGTTTTTCAGGTTTGATGTTAAGTAGCCACTGAAATTTTCCTCCATGTGCTTGATGACAGGTAAGACAATCCCTTTTTGCAGGAGAATGTAAATTTTTTCCTGAAAGAATCTTTTTCTTTTCATGACAGCTGAAACAAACCTCTGCCTCTTGTTTTTTAAGCAATGCTTTATAAGGAGAAGCATGAGCATTATGGCATTTATTACATTCTCCTTGAATTACAGGCAAATGAGTATAATTTGTCTTTACTTCTTTATGACAATCAAAACATAGCTCTTTAACAGATTTGGTCAAAAGATTTGGCTCATTTGAGGCATGGGCATTATGACAAACAAGACAACCTTTTTGTTTTAAAGGAATGTGTATTCTACCAAGTTTTAATTCCTCTTTTACTCCTGGATGACAGCGCAAACAATCTGTACTAGCATAAATTAAAACAGGCAAAAATAAGTATAAAATAATTAAGATTATTTTCTTCATGGCCTTTTACCTCTTAATGACAATCCTGACAACGTCTTTCACCAAAAGGTTTATGTAGAACATATTTAAATAAAGCTTTATCTCTAGAACTATGAGGTGTATGACATTTGATACAATGCATCTTTGACATCTTTTTACCCAAATGTTTCTGCATCAATGTTTTATCCTTCAAATCATGACAGTTCTGGCAGAGTTTGCTGCCAGAAGCAACAAGTAACTTTGGCAATTTGCTATAATGGGCACGATGGCAAAGAGCACATTTACCTTCATCAATAGGCTTATGGATAAATGTTTCTGTCTCAGCCTTTATTATTATATCTTCTTCATGACAGGAAAGACAAAGCCCTTTCCAGGGACGATAAAGTTGATGGGAAATCTTGCTACCATGCGGACTATGGCAAATAGTACATTCTCCCTTCTTCAATGGGTCATGCACATTCTTTTCTTTTATCACCCTTTTTTCTATAGTTTTATGACAAGGATAACAACCCTCTGCCCCAATACGGATTAATTGGTCTGGATTATCAGATGCATGATGTTCATGACACTGCTCACACCTTCCACGTTTAAAAGGCGGATGTAAAACAGTTAAACCTTTTTTCATCGTTCCATGACAGTAAAAACAAAGCTCTTTATGTCTTACAGGGAAGAAAAATTTGTATGAAGCAGAATGAGGATTGTGACATTTGTAACACTCACCTTTTTCAGCCGGTGTATGAACATTTATTTTTTTGAAACTTTTAGCAGTTTCTTTATGACACTTATAACAAAGCCCAGGTAAACTTTGCACTAAAATCCTTTTTTGTGCAGAAGCATGAGCATCATGACAGACAAGGCAATTTTCCTCATTTGCTGGTGGATGGCGATAAACTTTAGTAAATTTTTCTTTTTTATGACATTCATAACAAATACCAGCTACAGGTTTTAAAAGCAATCTATCAGCATCAGCAGAATGTGGATTATGGCAAATAACACATTTTCCCTCATTTATGGGCTTATGGACAAAAGAAAGTTTTGTCTTTTCTACCATAGACTTATGACAACTAAGACAAACTTCCTTTTCTTCTTTTGCTAATATACTAGCATGGTTGCTGGCATGAGGTTTATGACAGATAAGACAGGATTCTTTTTCTAAAGGAAGATGTTTTTTTAAAGCATTAAAAGGAGGCTTTTTCTTATCATGACAACTATAACAAAGATCATTACCTTTTATTTTAAGACCAAATGGGTTTTCTGCTTCAGGTCCTAAGTGACAGGTATCGCAATCTTGAATAGGCTTATGAGCATAGAGTTTAAAAAGAGCCTTTTCTTTACCACTGTGAGGGCTGTGGCAATCAATACAGTGATTACCGCTTACTTTATAATTAGCATGAGCTTTAACAAAATTAGACTTTTTAATATCATGACAATCAAGACAAAGGATTTCTTTTGATTTTTTTAGACGATTTGCAATATTGGCATAATGAGGTAGATGGCATGTTTGACAATTTTTTGCAGGAGAATGAAGAAATGATAGGATAAATTTCTCAGATGTATGACAAGAAAGACAAGTTTCTTTTGGTCCTTTTACTAAAAGGAATTCATATGAGGCACTATGTGGATTGTGACACTTTAAACAATTTCCTTTTTCAAAAGGAGAATGAATCTTTTTAGCCTTAAGTTCTTTTAAATCTTTATGACATTCATAACATAGCTGTGGTAAAGCCTTATTAAGATAAACACCACCAATAAGACCATGGGAACGATGGCAAGCCTCACAATTTTTATTTTTGACTGGTGCATGAATTATTTTTTCTGAAAGAAATTTTTGAAGTTCTTTATCATGGCATTCAATACAACGCCTACCTGTTGTGATTCTTCTTTCTGGTTGTGCACAGGCAAAAACAAAGATAAATAAAAATAATCCAAACAATAAAACTTTTTTCATTTATCACTCCCTACAAGCTCTTTATTTACCTTCTCTAGCGCTTCTTTGTCAATCTTTATTTTTGAAAGCCTTTTAAGCTCATTTAAATAAGTGACAACAAATTTATTAAACTTCTCAACCCAAATATCTTTTTTAACTTGCTTTTTTACTAACTTAAATGGTAAAGGTTCAGGAAATTTTTTATCTTCAAGCAATATAATACTATAATAGCGTCCTTCTTCTATAACTGGTGAAATCTCACCTGGTTTTAATGTTTTAATAACTTTTCTTATGCTTTCAGGTAATTTATCTTCAGATATCCAACCTACAAGACCTCCTTTTTTAGCAGAATCACTTTTTGATTTTTTCTTAGCAAGTAAAGCAAAATCTGCTCCTGCCAAAAGTTCTTCATGAATATCTTCTGCTTCCTGAGCTGTAGAGACTTTAATTAAACGTATGTAATATTTTGCAGGAGACATATACTTTTCTTTTTTATGTCTTTCATAATATTTTTTCATTTCTTCTTCTGTAACAGTAATTTGAGGAGCAACAATTTTGCGCTTAAATTCGTTGACAAGCAGACTTATTTCATAAATTTTTAACTTTCTTTTCAATTTTTTATCTTTTTTCAAGTAACTGCGACTTAATGCCTCCTGTTCTGCTATATGCACTTTAATCAATTCCTCCAACACTTCCTTTTTAATATCGTCCATCTTTACTTTTATGTCCCAGCGTCTTTGCATTGCCTGATAGCCCCAAAGTTTTCTTTTTAAAATAGGCAAAAATTCTTTTACATAGATAGGTTCTCCATTCACCCAGGCAATAATGCCTTGTATTTCTCTTTCAGGATCTAATTTTTCAAGAAGGTCTTTATTAACTTTTACTTTTGCTTTTTTTCGCCAATTATTTATTAATTCTTCTCTTTTAACCTTCTTTTTCTCTTTTAGCAATTTTCTTCGCATGCTTTTTTTTACTTTTTCAAACTTAGCCATATCAGGCTTTTTTATCTCCACCAATTTTATGATGTAAAAGCCTGAATCAGCTTCAATAATATCACTTATTTCTCCAGGACTTAGGGAAAAAACTGTTTTCTTCCACTTTTCTGGCATTCTTTCTAAAGGAATAAAACCCAAATCACCTCCTTTGGCTGCTTGAGGGTCTTCTGAGAACTTCTTTGCTACTTCTTTAAACTCCTCTCCTGCTTTAATGCGCTTTAAAGCCTCTTCTGCCTTCTTTTTATCTCTAGTAAAGATTTGATAGACATGAATTTTTGTATTTCTTTCTCTATATATTTTCCTCAGTTCTTCATCTGTTATTGTGATGTCTTTTAATTCCTCCTCCCAAAGGGCATCAAGACACAGATTGCGTTTATATTCTTCAATTGCATTAAGATAATCAGGCTCTTTATCCAAACCTAATCTTTTTGCCTCTTGGGCTATAAGATAATTTTCAATCATTCTTTGCAAAGCATTTTCAATTACATCTAAATTAAGCTTTCCTGCTGTTGTCCTACCACGCATCTGCATAAGAAGATGAAAATCAGAAAGGGCATTTTTAAAATCATCAACTTCAATTACTTCATCATTTACTTTGGCAAGAAAAGCAAAAAGAAGATTGGGAAATAGAATAAAAAGAATAATGAATAAAAAAGACTTTTTCATAATTACTTTATCCTCACAGTGATCTCCACCCGTCTATTTTTCGCTCGACCATCAACTGTAGCATTATCTGCTATAGGATACCTCTCTCCATAACCTATAATGACTGTTTGATAAGGAGAAAGATTAAATCGTTTTAGAAAGAAATCTTTAATTATTTCTGCCCGGCGTAAAGATAATCTTATATTGTAGATTTCTGAACCAACATTGTCTGTGTGACCAGCAATAATAGCTCGTTCCCAAGGGTATTTTTTTAAACACCTTCCCACTTTTTCTAGTTCAGAATAATAGGCAGGAGAAAGAAAGTCACTATCAAAATCAAATCTTATCTGTATTTTCTTTTCACCTTTACAGGGATCAATAGCTTTGGTCTTCCTTTTTTTAAAAAAGATAGGCTTTTGAGCAGCTAGCATTGTAAATCTTCTTTCAAACCTTTTTGAAATTTTTTTAATTTTTTTCTTAGCAGATTGTAAACTGTGTCTAATAACAGTTGGCTTAAGTTTTGTTAATCTCTTTTTTGTTCTACTTACCCGCCTTTTTATTTTCTCTTTTTTAGCTACTGCATAAGGGATTTCCTTAATCTTTATTGTTTCTATCAATTCATCCGCTACACGCTGAGTTAATTGAGGCAATGTTCTTACACGGGAGATGTTTAGAAATCTAACATAATCTTCTCCATTTTTTTCAATTGAAGCCTTCCAAAGCACTTCTGCATCTTCTGTAGAAACCATGCGCACAGAAAAATTTAAATAAGGGATCCCTCCTTTTTCTTCAAAAGTTAAAATTTTACCAAAAATAACAGCATCAATTTTATATCTTCTTTTAAGCAAAAGGAGCCTTGCACGATCAAGACTACTACCAATCTTTATTCTCTGTTCTACCATAAAATCAATAATGTTACCTAAGTCTTCAATCACAAAAAGATCTTTCTTTGCCAATTCAGCTATAAATATCTGAGTAACAATTTCTCTTGCCCAAGGATTAGTAGAAAGATTAGAAAATGGGAAAACAGCAACTTTTTTCACCCCTTTGAGTTCATAATAATCAACATAGTGATGTGAAAATGGAGAACTACAAGTAGTTAAAAAACAAAACATAAATATAAAAAATTTTTTAAAATTCATAATCCCAACCAGTAGGTAATTTTTTCTTTTTCTTTTTGCGTTTTTCTATAGTCTTGCCTTTAATAACTAAAGAATTTTTATATTCAGCTTTATTACCTGCAAAGTCTAAAGCTTCTGCTAAAACATAAAGTATTTCTGGATCTTTATCAGGCAAAGGTAATACAACTTCTTCTGGTGGATATCCCTCACCATTGGTTGAATAATAGATATTATCTTCATTATCAGAAATACTCAAATGCCATTTAGAAACATTGGTTTTTTCTTTGCACTTAAGTTTAAATTTGACCTCTTTTTCTTTTAATTCAGCTGATAAATTCAGTTTAGGAGGTGTTATATCAACTATAATCTTCTTTCTTTTTATCGTCGCTATATTCCCTGCCTTATCTTGACAAGCACCTTCAAGAAAATAAGTCCCCTCACTTACTTTATTAAATTGATCATCTTCTCCATGCCATGCCAAACCAAGAGGAAGCTCACCACCTCCTTCAAATCGTCGCACTATTCTTCCATCAGCATCTCTAATTAAAAAACTCCAAAGTTTAATCTTATCTGGATGTAAAAGTGTAGGGAAGAAAATCATCATATCTTTTCTACCATCCCCATTTGGAGAAAAAATCACATTTTCATAAGAAATCCTTATTTTAGGAGGAGTATTATCTACTTCTAAAAAATGTCCTGTATCTAAAAAGCGAAAATGACCATTATTAGTGGCAAGTTTTAATTTTGCATAATATTTTCCTTCCTTATATGGAGCAGAGATAATTTTCTCCCAATAGCCATTTTCTTTTTTTTTCAAAGCCCATTTTTTACCTCCTAAAAGAAGAAAGACCTTTTTAGGAGGCTTTTTAAGAGTAACTATCCTTAAAGATACATTTACTGAAGCACCACCCTGTACTAAAGAAGGAAAAAGAGAAAAATTTTCCAATGCAAATAAAGGTTTTTCTATAGGTTGTATCTTTTCAAATTTAATTTTTTTTGGAAATTCAGCTAAAAGTCTTTCTAAAGCATTGTCAATCAATTTATCAACAGATTTTATTTCACCCCGACAGAACCAAGAGATAAAATCTTCACTTGCAAGAGCTACATAATTTCCCCATAATACTGTGCCTGTCTCACTTGCCACTACCCTTAATCCAATCCCTATTTTAGGATGCTCACCGCTATCATAAAGGTCAACCCAGCTAATTACAACCGCATCTATACCAAAGAGTTTTTTTAACTCCTTAGCCTGAGCCTGGGTAACAACACCAAAGCGACGCACCCGATTTTGCAAAAAAAAGTCTTCTAATTTGGAAGGTAAAATGACATCAAAATTATATTTCTCTTTAAGTCTTTGAGCAATCTCAACCACAATTTCTTCAGGGACATCATTTTGACCACTTATATTATATAATGGAAAAAATGCTATTTTTTTTAAGCTTAGAATTTTTGAAGAAACTTCAACTGTAAAAATTAAAACAAATAGACAAACAAAAAATACATTTTTTAAGATAATGTTTTTAAACATTTTTGTATTAAAGTATAACTTACTTCTGTTAAACTTTTCTCACCTATACCAAAAAGGCGATTAAGTATTCCTCCGCCTTTCTCACTAGCACTTACCTGCCAGATTACCTTTCCAGACTGAACATCAATTAATTTAAGAGAAATAGCTACTATAGCCAAAGAAATACCACCTGATTGTTCTGTTTTATACTCATCTACTGAGCCAGTAAAAACAGCTTGTACAGATAATCTTTGACCAATTTTTTTTATAAGAGCAGGCGTGATTTCAGAAGGTTCTCTAATTCTAAGTTCTCTTAAAACAGCATCTACTTCACCTCGGTCTACTACTTCAAAAAGCTCTAGTTTAAGAAGTTCTGTCTCAAACACATCTCTTATTCTTTCATGAGCCAGATTATCCCGACTGAAATTGTGCAAAGGAAGAATAGCTACACGCTTTACATAAGAAATATCTGCTGTAGGATGAAGATAATAACGCACCCCAGAACCACATCCAAGTAAAACCAATAGTAAAATGATTAGTCTTTTCATACTAAGCTCCTAAAAACTCAATGAATATTGGACGTAAAAACTTCTACTTTTTTCTTCAATTTCATTAGTAATTTTATTAAAACTCCATCCTGCACGAAAGTTTGAGTGTCTGCCAATATTCCAATTCAAGTCAAGTGTATGAGTCATTTCATCTCTTAGTTCTGCCTCTGTAAATCTACTTATCCAACTTAATTGAATTTTCCGAGTTAAAAATATTCCCATACTATACTCATGTAAAAATCTTGTTTCTATTTCAGTTTTATTATATTGCAAAAAAACTCTTCCGTAAAGACGGGAAGAAGGAGTATACACTAATGTTGTATTGATATTTGTGTAAGTAGTAGTTGTAGTCTCCTCATTACTAGTACGTTGCCAACTTTGATTATAATCTATATCCCAAGAAAGGTATCTTGTAATAATAACTCTTAAATAAATATCAGAAAAAATACTTAAAGATTCAGTTCCTGCTTCACTTTTGGTGCGAGAGACATTAAAATTCCAATTAATATCTACCCCTTCCCAGATGGTAGCTACTGTTGTAAGGATAGCACTATCTACTTTAGAATCATAGCCTTCTTCACTATCGGTTTCTGAATGAGTTAAGGTGAATGAAGTAGTTAAAGTTTCAAAAGGGACTGAACGGATATTGAGACTATAAGTATCTACTATTACTTCATCATCACCAGTAACATTTTTTGATCTTTGGTAACTTAATGTTGGGGTAAAATAACGAGAGAGCTCCCAGGTAATATTAGCACCATGACTTAAGGTATAATTTAATGTATCCTGAGGAGAAATCTCTGCACGGTAATAAGATAGATGATATGCTGTGCTCCACTTCTCCCAAGGACGGGCAGAAAGACTGAAATTTCCTGTCCATGTCTTAGTGGAAGTTTTTGTTTTTTCTTCTACATATTCAAACCCATAGGCTTCAATTTCAGTAATGGATATTGAAGTTTGAGAATGATAGACTACCTTAAAATATTTGGCATTGGTTTCAGAAAAATCAATTTCAAACCGATGATATACAGAATTAAAAGTAAAAGAGGCATTAGAGGTGATAAGTGTCCAGTTTTTGGTTGTATTGTCATCATTACTGTAATAAACAGCCCAGGTAATTTTTTGGGCTTCAGTAGGATTTTCTGGATAGACATATGTTGATTCAGTATAAATATAAATTGTATCAACATTTGCAGCCTCAAAAAGGCCAAGACCAATATTCATATTATTAGAAGCAGATAGCACTACTGTTGTTAAGTCTCCATCAATCAATCCTGGGGTAGATGTTAATTCATCTGGTTTACTAACTGTTGGAGTTGAATCAATACCAGAAAATCCCTCTTTAGGATGTAGTTTTTCTTTTACCGTGCCTGCCTCAAGTCTTGTTATAGTGCTATCAAAATAATTAAATCCTCCTTCCCCAGAAATACTTAGACGATTATCTAAAAAGTTTTGATGAACACCTAAGCGAGAAATATGGTTATTGCCTACCTGTTTTGTGTCTGTCACAAAATCAGTTGAAGTATTACGCATATAATTATACATAATATCAAGGAATTTGTAAGTATGAGTAAAACCGGCTAAAAGACTATCTGATTTGGTATTTATTTGGTGCTCCTCTAAGTGGTCTTTGCTTCGCGAATGGGTATATTGAAATGACATCTTTGGCCATTTTTCCATTTGACTCATCATATTTAAATTCCAAAAAGAGGTGGTTAATCTTTGGTCATCATATGTTTCAATACGATTATAAGAAGCATTGCCAGAGAAATACTCATTAATGGTATTAAGAGAAAAGGTAGGATAAAGAGTAGTTTGTTCATCTTTGTTAGTCTTTGAATAATTAACTCTTGTACTTAAATTGCAAGTTGTATTAGGGGTAAGGTAAGCTGAATAATCTAAAAAATAGTTTTGAATTAATTGCCAAGTAGTTTCTTTTTCTCCGTCAGATTCTGTTTTAGTATTGCGATAATAAATATCTAAGCTGCCTGTTATATCTTGCGCAAAACAAGAAAGACTTAAAAGGAAAGAACATATTACTATAACTATCCATAGCTTCACAAATCTCTCCTATTCACCAGTTAAAATCAGAGCATAAGGTTCATTTCCTACAGAAATACGCTCAATTTCCTTTTCTCTTATCAAATCTATTACACTAACAGTGTTTTCTTTTAGGTTAGTTACATAAAGCAATTTTCTATCTCTGTCTAAAGCCAAACCACAAGGATGAGTACCAACAGAGATTCTTTTAAAAACTACATTGCTTAAAGGATTAATAAAAGAAATATCATTACTTTTTTCTCCAGTCACATAAAACCAATTTTGAAGTCCTTCAATAATCCTAGCTGGGGAATTTGGGACAAAAATAGTTCGAACTTCCTCTAAAAAAAGACGTTTCAAAACAGTTACAGTATTTGTTTGAGCATTTGAAACCAAAATATATCTATCTGTTACTATAAGATATCTTGGTTTTCCTCCAACACCTATTGTATGTACAACAGTATTATCATAAGTATCTATAACAGAAATATCATTAGAATAACTATTTGCTACATAAACATATCTCCCATTAGGGTCTGCAGCTATACCTATTGGGCGTTGTCCTACATCTATCTTTTTTACAAAGTGTTTTGCCTGAGCATCTATAACCAAGACAGCATTAGAACTTGTAGCAGTAACATAAAGATATTCTCTACCCATAACTGAAACTAATACTAATTCATTAAGCTCAACACCCATAGGACAGGAAATAGTATCCATTACCCGATTGCTCATCACCTCTATAACTGAAATATTTTGAGAAATTGAGTTTACAACATAAAGGCGACTTTTGTCTTCTGAAAGCACCATACCTTTTGGGGATTTACCAACAGTAATATTATCAATTACCTGATGTGTACCACGGTCAATAACTGAAATATAATTATCACCTGAATTGCTGACATAAAGCAAAAGTTGCTTTAAACCTGTCCTGCCCTGACCAATCTCCATTGCTAAAGTAAATGTATCATCCTTTATAGAATTTTCAGGATACCATGTTAAAAAAAGGCTTGTAGTCTGTTTTGGACGAATATTGATAGAAACTGAAAAGATAAATAGTCCATTTTTTGAAAGAGAAAGAGGCTTATATTTTGAATAGGCTTCTTTTACTTTAAATGAAATTTTTTGATAAAAACCTGCTGGCAATTGAATTTTGGCAAGTAAAATTTGTTTATTAAGAAGGGAAAGGGCATCTATTTTTTTTAGTGTTGGGGTAGAATTAAATGTTAAACCAGACTTATCCTCTATCTGGATGGTCTCTAAAACGAATTTTACACTGACTGGGCGACCTACAGTTTGAAGGTATATTATCAACTCACCTTGTTTTTCAGATATTTCTCTAGAAAAAGGAACACAGCTAAGAATAAAAAATAAAATAAAAATAGAAAAATAAGAAATATATCTCATTAGTTTCCTCCTAACTCACTTAAATGGGTTCACTGCCTTTATTTCTTTTATATTTTTAAAATCATTTACATTTATTGTATAAATGGTAGAAATTCCCTTACTGAGCATAGTAGCTACTAAAAATATATCAAAAAACCTTTGAGCACAAATATTATATTTATGCCCTAATTCAATAGCAATTTTTAATACTTCTTCTGTAGGATAAATTTTTCTTATAAAATCTGCTTCTAAATATTTCTTTACTTCTTCTTTAGCTACTTGTGGAGACAAAGGTTTTTCCACTCTTTTTCTGTCCGTTATAACAGCATAAAACTCAACAAGATTTTGGATTGAGACATAAGTCTTTAAAATACCTTTTTCGGCTTTTTCTCTTAGTGCCTTGGCTTTACTATGAAAAGGAGAGGCTTTATTGGCTGCATAGACAAGAATATTAGTATCAAACAGAACTTGAACGTCCATTGTAAATATCTTTCCTTCTTATAGTGCCTTTTATTGCACCAAGATCATATTCACCAAAAATAATCTTTTGATTTCTTTTAAGCCTCCTATATTCCTCAATGGGAAGAAGCACTGCTACTGGACGTCCCCTTTTTTCTAAGATTATAGGCCCTTCAATTTCAACTTGTTTAATCAATTTAGAGATTTGACTCCTCAATTTAGATAAATTAATTGTCTGCATAAATTTACCTCTTTAATTGTTTGTTTAAACATAGCATATAATAAATGACTGTCAAGTTAAGTTTTTAAAAGTTAGAACTGCCATGATAGTGACATTCTGAGCATGGTTTTCCAGTATGATCTCTATAATGGCAACGCAAACAAAGTGTTTTCCAACCATCATGAGTATCTGCTGTAACATTAGTAATATTGCCATTCACTTCTTTTCTTATTAAATACTTATATGAATAAGAACCATGAGGTTCATGACAATCCAGACAGGATAAGACATAATTAGATACAGCAGTTACATCATAAGGAGGCTTTATTATAGGTTGTCCATCACGATAATCTCTACTTCTTATTGCATTTCCATGTTTATCTGTATTCCAATTTATAGGGGTATGAGAAAGACCATAACTGCCCATATCATAAACATGACAGTCTTGACAGAAGCTAACATAATCAATAGTTTTTTGTGCTTGAGTATTTAAATCACAACTAGCACCATCTGGTTCACAAGCAGTAGTACTATTATGACGATAAGGTGCCTGATATTTATTAGGAGCATAATCATTCATTGTCTGAGTCCAAAGCTCATTATGAGCAGAAGGTTTAGATATGGCAGAATAATTAGGATCACCTGGATTTTCTTTATTTCTTCTGGCTAAATGAGGATTGTGGCAGGCACAACAGGGATTTGAATCTTCTTTGAACCAGGAAGAAAAATTTGTTTTAGCAAAGTCCCAAACATCATAAAGATTATGGTAAGAATTTTGATTGAATGCCTCATATATACTGTCAATGCTAGAATCAGTATATCCACCAAAAGTGCGGCTATAATTATAATTAGTAAAATTTGGTGTTTGTAAACTAGTTGCATCAGTGTAACAATGACAATAAAAGCAAAAATTATCAGATTGTTCATAAGAACCTGTAGATTTACCACTAAAATTGTCTGCAAAAAGACAGAATGCAGAAGCATCTCCTGATGAAGGCGTTGGCTCTCCTCCATCAATACTTGCATGCTGCTCATGACAATGAGCACAGTTACCTCTAGCATAGCCACTTAATTCAGTCACATCTCTTTTTACACCATAACTGTTATTACCATGGGCAGAATTAAGATAAGGGCCAGCTATGACTATGTGGCTAGTGTTTAAAACCAAAATAATTGAGATTATAAGAGAAAGTTTTTGAATCCAATCTTTCATAAATCTCTCCTAATCCTTTGTTGTATGGCAAACATTACACCCATTTGTTCCACTACCTGGCCATCCTTGATAATCCCAACGCAATATATCTGGATAAGGAGAAGCATGTGGACGATGACAGGAAAGACAAGAAACTTGATCCTGTCCTGGTGTTACAGTTGAGCTAGCTCCTGTCATACTTGTTAAAGTGCTTTCAAGTCTAGCTATAGGAGCTAAAGGATTATATGTTGTATAATTTGCATATTCACCACTATTTGGTAAGGCAATATCTGATGGATGCCTTTTCCAATGCTCAGTATTTTCTCCATAAAATCCCCAATGACATGCAGCACAAAATCTACTTATAGAATGAGATTTACCTGAATAATCCCCTGAACTAGCAGCACCACAATATTCATTATGGTCACTTGAGCTTACATCATATTCCCAATCATCATCTTCTATACCTGCAACCCCATAAAAATTATAACTACCTTGCTGGAAAGTATATGGATGGAAAGAGTCAAGGCTTAAAAACCTATATTTAACTTCCTCATCATCACCTACAACTGGGCCACTATCATCTCCATGATGTTTTGGATTATGACAAAAGATACATTTAGTAAGCTCCATATTACCACTACCATGACAACTACTGCAGGTTTTACCACTCACAAAACCAGGGGTTTGAGTAAAATTTGGATCTTTACTTACGCCAGGAATAGCAGTTACATTATGACCACATCCATCACAGCCATTGGCTACCCAATAAAAATTTCCACCTGCTAATGGATTTGTTGGCTCTTGGGTATTATAAACAATGGGAACACTGCTTTTTCCACTTCCTGCACCAATTTCCTTTATGGTTTGACTATCGTTTGAAGAATGACACCCTACACAGTCATTTACTAATAAATATTCTCTTGGCCCACCTTTCTCCCAATAAGATGGCCATGGACTTTGACTGGAATGCATTGTATGACAATTTGAACAAACACCTGTTACCTTAGCCAGAAGATAGGTAGGAAATAAACAAATAATTAATAAAAATACTATTAAATAACTTTTTTTTTGTTCATACATCACATTTTTTTTACTGCCTATCTTTATTTTTGTCAATTTATCTCTTCATATTATATCGGAAAAAAATATTCTTTTGTCCGACATTTAAAATTCAAAAAAATAGGGAGCTCATTCCTTTAAAAGGAATTCGCTCCCTAAATAATCAAAATTTTCTTTTACCTTATTGTTGCCTCTGCCGGCAGATTATGTGGATCTATATGGCATTTCAAACAATCAGGAAATTGCTTAAGTAATGCTTCACTATGAGACTGAGGATGACATTCTGTGCATTTAGGAATATATTTATGTACATTATGACATTCTACACAAGCGACATCATGATGCTTACTTAAACTTGCATCTAAAGTCTCCATAATCTCTCCATGACAAACACCACATATCTCATTAGGTGTCTCTTCTGCATATTTTAATGGTCTAACCGGTGAATGCACTGGATGACATTCCAAACATTGTTCATTTGTAGTTAATGTTGCTAAATGAGGCTCATGACAATCCATACAATTAGGAATATAACCATGTTTTTCATGACATAGAGAACAAGATTGCTCACTATGCAAACTAGGATATTGTTTCATCTCATCACCTATCTTACCATGACAAGTAAGGCAATTATTTTCTAACATTGTTGACATAGGTATTTTCTTTGGGGCATGTGGTTCAACATGACACTCCATACATTTGGCTAAAGTCTCTCCATGATATAATCCATGACAATTTTCACATTTTGGCATAATTTCAGCCCAGTTTTGTTTTATAGGATTATACATATGAAATTGTTCATGACAATCAGTACAATAAATCTGATGTCTCCCACCTTCTTTACGAATCAAATTATAAATTGGACTATGACACTGACCGCATTCAACAGGTGTTAATTTTTTAGGCTCTTCTGCATAAAGAGAAGATACTTCTTTTTGTGGCTCAACAGAAGGTGCAACCTTCTCTTTTGGTGTTGGAGGAACACACGCTGCCAAGATAAAAATTACTATTACTAAAAATACAAACTTACCCTTCATAAATTTCCTCCTTATTTAATCAAATCATGCGCACCTTTATGACACATATTACATTCAGGAAAATTGACTAACATAGTTTGAGGGTGGGGAGTACCATGGCAAGTTTCACATGCAGGTATTACTGCATGTTTGGCGCGATGGCAATAAACACAGGTTAAATCATGATGTTTTGTTTTATTTTTATCTAACATATCCGCTACATCATCATGACATGCAGCACAGTAATTATTAGGTATATCAGACCCATAACCAATTACTAAAGGCTTATGTGGAGGATGACAAGTAAGACAATCTTCATTTTTCATTTCTGCTGTATGAGGTGAATGACAACGCAAACAAGGTGGTATCTCTCTATGGCGAGTATGACATTCATTACATCCTAAGTCCGTATGAGAACTTGGATGCTCCTTTAATTCTTTACCTTGAGCAGCATGACAAGTAAGACATGGTTCCACAATTTTGCCTTCAAATTTTATATTTAAAGGTTGATGAGGATTTGTATGACAACCAGCACAATTTTCAAGTTCAAAATGAGGCTCTCCTGAGTGGCACATATCACAAGCAGGAATAATCTCTTCTTTTGCTACCATTGGAGGGTGACCTTCATGACAGTCAAGACAACCTATTTCTGTCTTATGCTTTGCACCATTTTCATCCACTTGTTTTACTATCTGAGGATGGCACTTGATGCAATCTTGATCTGTTAATTCTGCAGTTGGTTCTGTAGTTGTTTCAGCATAAGTTATATAAACTGAAAAAATAATACTAATAATTAAAGAAAAACACACATAGAATTTCCGCAAACCACAATTCATTCCCAATCCCCCTTTTATCTTTAGCTTGCTAAATAGCATTTCTGCTTTTTTCTGTCAAGTAAAAAATTTCTTGTTTTTAAAGATAATAAGTGCATGAGTGAAATGGCTTCCTTTAATAAGTGGAGTAGAAAAAGAAAAAGAAAATATTTTTAAATTTATTTTTAATTTCTCACTTATCTTTTTTTCATGCATTATTAGATTTGGCATTTTTTCAACATTTCCAAAACAATAAATTAGCAGCAATCCATCAATATTTAATCGTTTTAGGGCTTTAATATAAAGTTCTTCCAAAATAGCCTCAATCTCATCTTCTCTATCCTGAGTTAAAAGATTCTGTTTTATATATTCGGGAATATTTGAAAGGTAAATCATGTCAAAATATTCATTAAATTCTTCCAAAGCAGTTTCAATGGAAAGATTGAATAAATAATAGGGCTTTATTGCTTTTTTGGCTTTTAAAAATGAGCTTTCATCAATAAAATGGGGAATAAGATGAGCAAATGTGAGTTCACGCTGATTTGGCGATAAAAAATTATTTCCATCTACATTTTTATCAAGCCAATCTTTAGCAGCAGATGAAAGATAAGGGCGTAGTTTTAAATAAATACTTTTTTTCTCAAAAGGGGTTACTGAAGGAAAGAGAGAATTTTGATAGTAAGGAGCAAATAAGGTTCTAAATGATTTGAAAGAAAGATATTTAATAGCAGCCTTTTTTAATTCATTAATAAAACAGGCTTTTCTAGCAATATCTACTGCCCAAATTTCTTTTACACCCAGTGACCAAAGATTAAGTATATTATCACCTGAATTAGCAATAATTAAAACCTTTTTCCCTTGCCAAGGAAATTTATGCCAAATAAGAAATGGAAAGTCTGTGGCTAAAATATAAGGTTCTGCTTCTATGTCAAAACCACTTTCACTTTTTAAAGAAAGTTTTTCAGATAAACGGTAAATCTCATCTTGTGAAAAGCTTGCCTTATCTTTCATTTTTTGAAAAAATAGAAAAACTATGAATCATTTAAACACTTTAAAGGAGCTTTTTCAAGAAACAGTTACTCATCATTCAAACCTTCCTTTTTTGGAAATATGGGACGGAGAAAAATATCTTTATTTTAATTATAAGGATATTGAAAAATTTGTGTATAAACTTGGAGCAGGATTAAATAAATTAAGACTCATTTCAGGTGAAAAAATAGCCTTATTAGGAGAAAATTCACCAGGTTGGATTGTCTGTTATCTGGCAATCGTTTGTGGTGGATGGGTAGCTGTGCCTTTGGATAAAGAGTTAAAAACAAAAGAAATATTAAAACAGATTAAATTTTCAGAAGCAAAAATACTTTTTATTTCAGAAACAATTTCGCCAAATTTTAAAGGTATAAAGCCTGATGGATTTAAAATTTATAAATTTGATCCTTTTTTAAAAAAGGATATATCTGGATTGATGGATGAAGATGAAAATGAGCAAAAAATTTATAAAGAAAGACAAATAGAAAAAAATCAGCTCGCCTCTATTGTCTTTACATCTGGAACTACAGGTGCAGCTAAAGGTGTTATGCTTACACATTATAATTTTGTTAGTGATATCATTGCTTCTTGTAAACGTATTTATTTTTCCCATAAGGATAAAATGCTCCTTGTCCTACCACTTCATCATACATTTGCCCTTACTGCTGGATTCTTTTGTCCTATGTATCGTGGAGCATCTATAATAATAGAAAATAATAAGGCAAGGATAATTAAGGTCTTTCAGGAAAAAAGACCTACAGTTATGATTGGTGTGCCAAGACTATATGAAGTCTTTTATAATAAAATAGAAGCAGAAATAAAGAAAAAAGGAAATTTAGAAAAATGGGAAAAAGCTATTAATTTTGTAAAAAAAGTAAAAAAAATTACTGGTATTAATGTTGGTCGTCTTGTATTTCGGAAATTACATAAACAATTAGGAGGCAAAATAAAACTTTTTGTAAGTGGTGGTGCCCCTTTACCACCAAATTTGGCTTATAAGTATTTTAATCTTGGCATTCCCCTTTTGCAGGGATGGGGGATGAGTGAACTTGCTCCGGTTGGTAGTATATTACCTTATAGTAAATGGCGTTTTTATTTTACTCATTTTTATGAAAAAAGGATAGCCTCTATTGGACCACCATTAGATGGACTTAAGATGGAACTCATTGATGTGCCAGAAAAGGGGCTTTATATCAATCTGGGAGAAAAGGAAGGAGAATTGATTGTCTCTGGGCCAATGTTAACACCAGGTTATTATAAAGATGAAAAGGCTAATCAAAAGGTCTTTATAGAAGTTAATGGAGAAATTTGGTTTAAAACAGGGGACATAGGAAAAAAAGATGAAGAGGGCAATTTTTATATTACAGGTCGTTCAAAATATGTTATTGTTACTTCAGAAGGGAAAAATGTCCATCCTGAAGAGATAGAAGAGGTATTGGATCAAAGTCCACTCATTCAGGAATCACTTGTTTTAGGACATAAAGATCATAAAGGAGAGAAAATTGTAGCTATCATTGCCCCTCACACAGAAAATCTAAAACAATATTTAAAAGAATTAAATCTTGCTTTTAATTGGGAAAATATTTATGAAGTCATTTATAAAGAAATGCAAAAACAATTAAAGAATATTGCAAACTATAAATGGCCTTCTGATTTTGCTATCACTGATTATAATGAAGAAAAAGAAGAATTTGAAACTTTTGAAAAAACAACTACTTTAAAAATTAAAAGAGATTTATATAAATTTTCCCTTTTTGATAGTTATCAAACCCTTAAAAAGGGTGGTTGGAGAAAGATATTTTTTAAAAGATTATAATTTTACCCCCATTTAAGAGCAATTGCTTCAAGCTCCTTGATTTTATCTCTCAAAATAGCTGCCCTTTCAAATTCTAAAGCCTCTGCAGCAGCATACATTTCTTTTTTTAAACGGGCAATCTCTTGATCAAGTTCTTCACGACTATGATATTCTATTTCAGGCTCTTTAATCAAACCTACCTCAGTATAATCTGCTTCATAAATAGAAGTGATAATATCATCTATTTTCTTTTTAATAGTGGCTGGAGTAATATTATGTTTTTTATTGTATTCTTCTTGAATCTTTCTTCTCCTTTCTGTCTCAATTATTGCCAAACGCATAGATTGAGTTATTTCATTGGCATAAAAGATTACTTCTCCATGTACATTTCTGGCAGCCCTTCCACAAGTTTGGATTAAAGAACGTTGAGAACGCAAAAAACCTTCTTTATCTGCATCTAAGATAGCTACTAAAGATACTTCAGGCAAATCAAGCCCCTCTCTTAGTAAGTTTATTCCAATTAATACATCAAATTCCCCTTTTCTTAAATCTCTAATAATTTGCACCCTTTCTAATGTATCAATATCTGAATGCATATATTTAACCCTTATACCTAAATTGGCATAGTATTCAGTTAAATCTTCAGCCATCCTTTTTGTTAAAGTAGTAACAAGCACACGTTCACCCCTTGCTGCTCGTTTTTTAATCTCACTTAATAAATCATCTACTTGATTATTTGCTGGTCTGACATGAATCTTTGGATCCATCAGACCTGTAGGTCTAATGATCTGTTCTATCACTCGCCCTTTTGCCTTTTTTAACTCATAATCCCCTGGGGTAGCTGAAACATAGATTACCTGATTGATTCTTTCCTCAAACTCTTCAAAATTTAAAGGACGATTATCTAAAGCTGAAGGCAAACGCCAGCCATATTCAACCAAAGTCTCTTTACGAGAACGATCTCCAACATACATTCCTCTGATTTGAGGCACTGTAATGTGGCTCTCATCAATAAAAAGAAGATAATCATCAGGAAAATAGTCAAGCAATGTATATGGAGGTTCTCCAGGAGCACGTCCATCTAAATAGCGGGCATAATTTTCAATGCCATGACAATAACCCAGTTCTGCCATCATCTCTAAATCAAAAAGAGTACGCTCACGAATACGTTGTGCTTCTATTAAGCGGTTTTGTTTTAAGAAAAATTCAACTCTTTCTTCCATTTCTTTTTTAATCGCTTCAATTATATCAATAAGACTACCTCCTTCAGCTAAATAATGAGTAGCAGGATGAAGGATAACCTCACTTACCCTTTGCCTTGTTTTCCCTCTTAAAGGGTCAATAAGATAAATAGCTTCAACCATATCATCAAAAAATTCTATTCTTACTGCTTCATCCTCTTCATAAGCAGGAAATATTTCTATACGCTCACCACGCACACGAAAGGTGCCACGTTTAAATTCAATGTCATTACGTTGATATTGCATATCTATCAATTTTCTTATAACTGTATCACGATCCCTTTGCTCTCCTTCTACCAAAATCAGATGATGTGCATGATAAGCCTTAGGAGAACCAAGCCCATAAATGCATGATACACTAGCTACAATAATGACATCTCTTCTGGTTAAAAGGGCATGAGTTGCCCTGTGACGTAAACGATCAATTGTATCATTAATAGAAGCATCTTTAGCAATATAAGTATCTGTTTCTGGAATGTATGCCTCTGGCTGATAATAATCATAATAACTTACAAAAAATTCTACTGCATTTTCCGGGAAAAGCCTTTTAAATTCTCCATAAAGTTGTGCAGCCAAAGCCTTATTTGGAGCAATCACTAGAGTAGGTTTTTGTACCTGAGCAATGATATTGGCCATGGTAAAGGTTTTGCCAGAACCAGTTACTCCTAAAAGGACTTGATGCTTTATCCCTTTTTTTATCCCTTCTACTAAGGCAGAAATTGCCTTTGGTTGATCACCTTTTGGTTTGAAATCAGAAACAAGTTTAAACATAAATTTAAAAAATTTTATCGCAAAAAAGGGATTTGGCAAGATTAAAGGGTCAGTATATTTTTACATTAAAACTTTAAGTTGATATGAAAAATAAAGTTTAATCCCTTTCTCCTCAATATATTTCCTTACTTGAGGAGAAGCTTGATAAGTAACTACAACAAAAAGCCTCTCTCCAGGAAATAAATGCTCTATTCGAGAAAGCTTTTTAAGAAAAAGATCTATATCTCTTTTCTTAAGCTGTGTCTTACACTCACCGAGTATCCAAATTGAACTTCCATCCTTTTTCCCTCTACCTAAAAGATTTATTTCCTCATAACGATTTGGAGAAATTTCTATAAAATCTCTTTTTATCTCCTCTATCTCTATACCAAAATCTCTTTTAATTAGCTCTGGAAGACCTAAGTAGGCTCTGTCCTCAAGAATATATCCAACTGTATGAGATAGTCCTCCAAGCTCCTCCCTTGTCTTTTTGTGTTCGCCTATAAGTTTCCTAAGCTCCTCCTCTGTCTTTTTCTGTGCCTCTGCCAACTCATTTAGCCTTATCTCTGTCTTTTTCTGTGCCTCTGCCAACTCATTTAGCCTTATCTCTGTCTTTTTCTGTGCCTCTGCTAATTCATTTACTCTTGCCTCTGTCTTTTTCTGTGCCTCTGCTAGCTCTTGAACCGCTGTTTCTAGTCTGCCAATCCTTCTCTCTGATTCTTCTTGAGCCTTCGTTAACCTCTCTATTGCTTCCCATACCCTTTGAAAACTTTCCTCAGTCTTTTTTGCAAACTCTAAAAATTCCTTCCTTGTTATAGATTCTTCCCTTTGTTTCTCTACTTCTTCTAAAAGCGCAATCAAAACTTCCCTTATAGTAGGATCAACCGCTTCCAATCTCTTTATCAACTCTATACTAAATGGCACAATTACCTCCTTTAACAAAACTAAATCTTTTTAATTAATATGTCAAATACCAGTGATTTAAGATTCGGAAAATAATGCCTTTTCTACTAATTCACATATAATATGACCTATCATAATGTGAGCTTCTTGAATACGTGGGGTATCTTTTGAAGGAACCTTTATTAAATATTTACATAAACCATCAAATTTTCCGCCACCTTTCCCAGTCATTCCTACTGTTATCATACCAATCTCATTGGCAGTTTCTAAAGCCCTTATTACATTTTTAGACATACCAGAAGTAGATATTCCAACTAAAATATCTCCTTTTTTGCCTTTTGCTTTTATCAATCTTGAAAAAACTTCATCATAAGAATAATCATTTGCCACTGCTGTTAGGTATGATGTATTTACATGAAGGGCTTCAGCAAAAAGGGGTGCCCTTTCAAGATAAAATTTCCCTGACAATTCTGCTGCTAAATGCTGGGCATCTGCAGCACTGCCTCCGTTTCCACAAAAAAATACCTTTCCATCATTTTTAAATGTATTTATCATAATCTCTGCAACTTCTTTAATTATATTAAGTAGGCTTTTATCTTCCAAAATCATCTTTTTAATATTTATTGAATCATTTATAGCTCTTGTAATGGTTTCTAGCATAAAACCTCCAAATTTACATTGTTTTTATTTTTAATTTATCACCAGGATGAATAAGAGGAGATTGAAGATTATTTAAAAGCATAATTTCTTTTGGAGTAGTTTTAAAACGGCGTGCAATGTCCCAAAGTGTATCACCTTTTTTCACTTTATAAATAATAATCTTTGTAACAATAGGAATAATCAATTGATCACCAGGTTGAAGATAACCTTTAATTTTATTCAATTTTTTTAAATGATTAATAGAAACATTAAAAAGTCGTGCAATGTCCCATAAAGTATCACCAGATTTTACTGTATAAATTATTTTTAATTTACCACTTTTTTCATCTTTTTCTACATAAACTCGCTTACGCGGTTCACCATAAGGAATAAGTAATTTTTGACCTGGTCTAAGCAAATAGGGAGGTGAAAGATTGTTTAATTTTGCAATAAAATGAATATATTTACGACTTTTCTTAGCAATTTCCCAAAGTGTATCTCCAGATTTTACTGTATAAATATAAAAATGTGGAAAAATTTCTGTTGTCTCTATCTGAGCTTGAAGGGCAGCTGTTACTATTTCTATTTTTTCTTTAGGAACTCGTAAAAAATAGGGATAAGGTGGTGTAAAAGGGCGCTTTAAAGCAGGATTTAACATTTTTAATTTACTTAATTTTATACCTGTATCCTGAGCTAAAGTAAAAAGATCAGCTAAACCTGTTGTAGTCACTTTTTCGTAATTCCATGGGATTTCGGATTCTATATTAAAACCATATTTTTTTGGATTTTTAGCAATAGTTATAATAGCTAACCACTTAGGCACGTAATTCTTTGTTTCAAGTTTCATCTCTTTAGCTTTTTTAATAAGACACCAATAATCTTTTGTTTTATATTTTTTCAAAAGTCTTTGAATAATACCATGTCCAGCATTATAAGCAGCAGCAGCCAAATACCAGTCATTAAATTGGTTATAAAGGTCTTTTAAATATGCAGCTGCTGCTTTAGTAGCAAGTTCTGGGTCTTTTCTCTCATCTACCCATTCATCAATTTTTAAGCCATATTGATAAGCTGTAGTAGCAATAAATTGCCAAGGGCCACAGGCATGAGAAGGAGAATAAGCATGATTATCAAAACCACTTTCAATAAAGACTAAATAAAATAATTCTCTTGGCAAACCTTCTTTTACCAAAATTTTTTCCATCATCTGTTTATAATAACGAGCTAATGTAAAATGTTTCTTTAGTGAACTTCTTCCTTTGGATGTGTGAGTATAATAATAAAGATATGCTTTAACTCTTTCATTTAAAACTATAGGTATAGTAGGAACTTTTTTAATTGATTGTGAAATAACAGTTATTTTTTTAGCTTGAACTACTGGCTTCTTTAGATGAGGTTTAATTTCTTCTTTTTTTACCTTTGGTATTTTTTCTTGAAGTGGTTTTTTCGACTTACGCTGATGGGGAGCACAGCTAAATAATAAAATTCCACATAATAGAATTTTTAAAACATTCCCCATTTGACGGAAAGTATAGCTTTATATAATATGGCATGTTAATATACTATAAAAAAATTTTTGGCAAGAGATTTTTGAAGTGAAAAAAGTTTATCTCCTTTCTTTGGGTTGTCCTAAAAATTTAGTAGATAATGAAATCCTTTCTACCCTCTTACAAGAAAAAGAATTTGAAATAGTTAATGACCCTAATGAAAGTGAAATAATTTTAATTAGTACATGTGCATTTATTCGATTGGCAGTAGAAGAAACAATTGAATCTATTCTTGAACTTGCTCATTTAAAACAACCTTATCAAAAACTTGTTGTTATTGGTTGCTTAGTAGAACGATATAAAGATCAATTACCATCACTTTTACCAGAAGTAGATGCTTGGATTGGAATTAAAAGTCTGCCTTATTTACCAGATTGGTTAGAAAAAAACTCTTTACCAAAATTATCTTTAGAAGGCCCTGGATGGCAAAAAGCTGATTATTTTAAACGTATACCCTCTAATCCATTTACAGCTTATGTAAAAATTGCTGAAGGTTGCTCAAATCATTGCACTTTCTGTACTATTCCTAAAATTAGAGGTCCACTTAAAAGCCGTCCTATAGAGGAAATTGTTACTGAAGTAGAACAGTTAGTAAAACAGGGAATAAAAGAGATTGTACTTGTAGCACATGAAACATCTGCTTATGGACTTGACCTTTATGGTAAAGCTTCATTAACTTCACTTCTTAAAACTTTAGATAAAACTGGTGTTACATGGTTACGGATACTTTATGTCCATCCTCAACGTGCTTTTTCTTTAATAGAAGCATTTAATGCCTGTTCACATCTTACACCTTATTTAGATATTCCTATTCAGCACATAGATACTAAAGTATTGAAAAGTATGGGCAGAGGGATGAAAGAAAAAGATTTAAGAGAGATTATTCTTTTTTTAAAAAAACACTTGCCAAATGTTAAACTACGTACTACTGTAATGGTAGGTTTTCCAACAGAAACAGAAGAAGCATTTAAAAAATTGTTATCTTTTCTTGAAGAAGTAGCTTTTGATCATTTGGGGGTTTTTAAATATTCTGCAGAAGAAGGCACTGCTGCTTTTAAGTTAGGAGATAAAGTACCAGAAGAAGTAAAAGATGAAAGATTTGAAATAGTAATGAATTTACAACAAGAAATTGCACGAAAAAAACATCAAAATTATGTAGGTACTAAAGAAACTGTCTTTATTGACCGTTTAGAAGAAGGTTATGTGGCCGTAGGACGTACACCTTGGCAAGCTCCTGAAATAGATGGTGAAGTGTATATTACAAAAGGAGAAGCCTTGCTAGGAGAAATAAAAAAAGTAAAAATAATTGATGCTTATGATTATGATTTAATAGGAATTATAACAGGGCCTTCTAATAATTTTTGAAGGAGGTTTTAAATGAAAATAAATCTTGAAGAAGAATTTGAAAAAATGAATCAAAGAATTAGGACTTTAATGGATTCAATTTTTCAACAAATGTCACCATGGCCTGTATTGTCAGGTAGTTGGATACCGGATATGGATGTATTTGAGACAGATAAAGAGCTGATTATTATAATAGATGCAGCTGGCGTAAATAAAGAGGATTTTAATATTACTCTTGAGGGCAATATTTTACGCATCAGTGGTTATCGCAATGAGCCTATAAATCCTTATCCACGTCGTCCTCATCAAATAGAGATTCATTATGGGCCCTTTGAACGTGTATATCGATTGCCTTGTGCAGTTAAAACAGAAGGGATTGCTGCTTCTTATCGGAATGGATTATTAGAAATCCGATTACCTAAAAAAGGTGTTACTGTTGTTAAAAAGATTGAAGAAAGGGGATAATAATGCCTGAAGAAATATCTATTCCAAAAGAAATATCAATTTTACCTTCTCGTGATATGGTTTTATTTCCTAAAATGATGGTTCCTTTTGTTATTACTGATTCAAATTTAATTAAGCTTGTAGATGATGTCCTTGTTAGTAATAAAATTATTGGTATTGTTACTATGAAAAAAGATGAGGAATCAAAAAAACCTCCAGAAAATCTTTATCAAATAGGATGTGCAGCTCAAATATTAAAGATGTCAAAGGTACCAGATGTGGGAGTACGTTTAATGGTGCAGGGTTTAGCCCGTATACGCATTATGGAATATATTCAAATAGAACCATATCTTAGAGCAACAGTTTCTCCACATTATGATGTGTTTGAAAAGGATGTAGAGATAGATGCATTAATTACCAATATTCGTGGACTTTTTCGAAAAGTAGTAGAACTTTCTCCCTATTTGCCTTCAGAATTAAGTATTATGGCTATGAATGTAGAAGACCCTGGAATGCTTGCAGATATGGTAGCTTCTACTCTCAATATCTCTAAAGAAGACAAACAAAAGGTACTTGAGAGCTTTGATGTAAAAGAACGCATGAGAGAAGTTGTACGCTTTCTTAATCGTGAAATTGAAGTTTTAGAACTAGCAAATAAGATTCAGGCACAAGTAAAGGAAGATATGGATAAAGCCCAGCGGGAATATTTTTTACGACAGCAATTAAAGGCTATTATGAAAGAACTAGGAGAAAAAGATGAACGTGAAGCAGAAATAGAAGAATTAAGAGCAAAAATTAAAGAAAAAAATTTACCAGAAGCTGCAGCAAAAGAGGCAGAAAGAGAATTGAATCGTTTGGCACGTATGAATCCAGCTTCACCTGAATATGTAGTTGCAAGAACATACTTAGATTGGATTTTAGAATTACCTTGGAATGAAAGCACTCAAGACAATATTGATATCGCTATAGCTAGAAAAATTCTTGATGAAGACCATTATAATTTAGAAAAAGTTAAAAAAAGAATGTTAGAATATTTGGCAGTTAGAAAACTCAAACCAGATGCAAAAGGTTCTATCCTTTGTTTTGTAGGCCCACCAGGTACAGGCAAAACTTCTCTTGGCAAATCTATTGCTAGAGCATTGGGAAGAAAGTTTGTACGTGTGTCGTTAGGAGGAATAAGAGATGAAGCTGAAATCAGAGGACATCGCCGAACCTATGTTGGTGCCATGCCAGGAAAGATCATTCAAGGTCTTAAAAAAGCAGGTTCAAATAATCCTGTTTTTATGCTTGATGAAATTGATAAATTGGGAGCAGATTTTAGAGGTGACCCTTCCGCGGCACTTTTAGAAGTACTTGATCCAGAACAAAATTATGCGTTTGTTGACCATTATCTTGGTGTTGAATTTGATTTATCAAAGGTGATGTTTATTTGCACAGCCAATATTTTAGACACTATTCCAGGACCATTACGTGATAGGATGGAAATTCTTGAGTTGCCAGGTTATACAGTTCAAGAAAAAGTACAAATTGCTGAAAAATATCTTATCCCTAGACAACTTGACGCACATGGTCTTAATGAAAATCATTTAAAATTTGATCCTAAAGCTATTGAAAAAATCATACTTAATTACACGCGAGAAGCTGGTTTAAGAAATCTAGAAAGACAAATAGCAGCTATCTGTCGCCAAGTAGCTGTTGAAGTGGCAGAAGGGAAAAAACAATCAGAATTTATTACTCCTGAAAATGTTAGCAATTTTTTAGGTCCTCCAAAATTCTATCGAGAAGTGGCTGAAAGAACAGTTGAGCCTGGCGTAGCAACAGGACTTGCCTGGACACCCACTGGTGGTGAAATTATGTTTGTAGAAGCAACCAAGATGCGAGGAAAAAAGTCATTAACCCTTACTGGTTCATTAGGTGAAGTAATGAAAGAATCAGCAGAAACTGCTTTAAGTTATGTACGATCAAAAGCTGCTCATTTTGGTATACCTGAAGATTTTTATGAAAATAATGATATTCATATCCATGTTCCTGCAGGTGCTATTCCAAAAGATGGGCCTTCAGCTGGCATTACTATTTGTACAGCTTTAGTCTCTTTATTAACAGAAAAACCAGTAAGAAATGACTTGGCTATGACTGGTGAAATTACTCTTAGAGGTCTTGTTTTACCTGTTGGTGGAATTAAAGAAAAAGTGCTTGCTGCACATTTAGCTGGTATAAAATATGTTGCATTACCAAAAAAGAATAAAAATGATTTAGAAGAGGTGCCAAAAGAGGTGAAAGAAAGTATAAAATTTTTATTTATAGAAAAAGTAGAAGAAATTGTGGATTTTGCTTTAAAGGAAAAATAAAAAATGGAACTCATAGATCTACATACTCATTCTACTGCTTCGGATGGCTCTTTTAATCCAGAAGAATTAGTTTTATTAGCTAAAAAAACAGGTTTAAAGGCAATTGCTCTTACTGATCATGATACTGTAGAGGGACTCGATAAGTTTTTAGAAACAGGCAAAAAAATAAATTTGGAAACCATACCTGGAGTAGAATTAAGTGCTTATTTTGAAAAAGGGACTCTTCATATTTTAGGTTATTTTTTAGATTATCATAATAAAACCTTTCTTTCTCGCTTAAAAAGTTTTCAAGAAGCAAGAGCAGAGCGTAATCCAAAGATTATTAAAAAACTTCAGGATTTAGGTATTGCTATTACTTATGAAGAAGTAAAACTCATTTCTGGTGGTGGGCAAATCGGTCGCCCACATATTGCTAGGGTTTTGGTAGAAAAAGGAATAGTAAAGGATTTTGATACAGCATTTGAGCAATTTTTGAAAAAGGGGGCTCCGGCTTATGTGGAAAAAGAACGTATAGAACCAAAGGAATGTATTGAAATGATAATAGCAGCTAATGGTATACCAGTATTAGCCCATCCATTTACCCTTCATTTAGATAATGAAGCTTTGGAAGCCTTTATAAAAAAGTTAAAAAATTGGGGACTTGGAGGAATAGAAGTTTATTATACTGAACACACACCTGAACAAACAGCTTATTATATTCAGCTTGCTCAAAAATTTGAACTTTGTATAACAGGAGGCTCTGATTTTCATGGAAAAAATAAAGAAGGGATTGTTTTAGGAAAAGGATATGGGAATTTGGAAGTGCCTTATTATTTATTAGAAAGATTAAAAGAAAAATGGGAAAAAGATTATAAGGGGGTATAAAGATGAACTCTACTGAAACTATTTTAACAGATATTGAGAAAAAATTAGACAGTCTTCGTAAGCTTTATTTGGAAGCAAAAGGAAAGGTTTTTCATCCTCTTTGCCAAAAGGTTTTTGAAATTTTAGCAAAGGAAAAAGAAAAACATTTAGAAAGAATAAAAGAAATAAAAGCATCTATGAAAAAAGGAAAGAGTTGGATAGTGGATAGATGGTTGTGGGATGTTGGTCAAGGTATTCCTAATCCCCTTACTCGTCTTTCAGAATTTTCTAATCTTCCTTTATGTACAGCTGAAGAATTAAAATGGCTTGATGAAATAATGGAAAAAGAAGAAAAATTTTATCATTTTATGGATGAAAAAGTAAAAAAAGCATTACAACCTTTAGTTAAAAGATTTTATTTAAGTCTCGCTTATGAAAGTAGAGGCTGTTATCTTCTACTTTTAGAAACAAAAGATTGTTTAGCACATCCTGAACTTTGGCAACAGCGTATAGAAGCTGTTTTTATAGACGGAGTATAAAATGCCAGAAATTATTATTATTGGCTCAGGCACAGGCATCCCCCGTTTAGAAAGGGCGTCGCCAGCTATTTTGTTAAAAACACAAAATTCAACAATTTTACTTGATAGTGGTCCTGGTACATTGCGACAATTGTTAAAAGTAAATGTTTCATTCTCTCAATTAGATCTCATTCTTTATACTCATTTACATCCTGATCATGTCACTGATTTAATTCACTTTCTTTTTGTGTCTAGATGTAATTTTCAGCGAAAAAAACCTGTTTTTATTTGGGGACCTCCTGGCTTTTTAAAATTTTATAATGCTTTAAAAGAAGCCTTTGGTTATTGGGTGGAAGTACCAGAAATAACCCTTTTAGAAATTCATCCACAAACTATTTGGGCCTATGAAGATGTACAAATTAAACCATTTACTACTATACATACAGAAAATAGCCAAGGATATATTTTAAAGACAGAAGGGAAAAAGATTTGTTATACAGGAGATACTGATTTTAGTGAAAATTTAATAAATGCAGTAAAAGAAGCTGATTTACTTATTTGTGAAGCTTCTTTTCCTTCATTTAAAAAGGTTGAAGGACATTTAACACCAGTGTTGGCAGGTAAGCTGGCAAATTTGGCAAAGGTAAAATGTCTTTTGCTTACTCATATTTATCCGGAATGTGACGCTATAGATATTGTTTCTGAATGCCGTAAATATTATGACAACCCACTTATTATTGCTCAAGACCTGCTTCAGATTAAGATATAAAATGAGATTTAAAGTCCTAATCTAGCTAATTCTTCTAGTAATCTTTTTTGTTCTGATGTAAGATATCTAGGCACTTGAATTAATACCTTTATATAAAGGTCACCACGACCTCCACTTAGTTTAGGCATACCATAACCTTTTAAACGTAGTTTAGTATTAGGCTGTGTTCCAGGAGGTATTTTCACTTCTAATGTTTTGCCATCTATTGTAGGTACATTAATAGTAGTGCCAAGAGCTGCTTGAGTAAAGGTAATTGTGCGATCAATATAAAGGTCATCGCCTTCACGTGTAAAGAGTGGATGATCCAATATACGAATTTTGATATAAAGGTCACCTGCTATGCCACTTGGCCCATATTCTCCTTTGCCTGCTAAACGTAATTTTTGACCTGTTTTTACACCAGGCGGAATCTTAACAATTATTCTTTCCTGCCTCCCACCCCGTTCATAAGCAATGGTCTTTTCTCCACCTTTTGCAGCTTCCTCTAAGGTAATAGCTAATTCATATATGAGATCAGGTCCCTTTACTGGAGCATGTCTTGTACGAACATAACTAAAAGGATCACTATAGGTATAACTTCTGCGTCCAGCGCGTGCACCTCTACCAAAAATATAGCTAAAGAAGTCTTCAGTATCAAAGCCAAGGTCTTTAAGTAAATCTCCAATGTCAAATCCACGAAAGATATCTTCAGTAGTATAATGCTCATGAAACGCAGCACCCATAGCATCATATTGCCGCCTTTTTTCTGGGTCACTTAAAACAGCATACGCTTCATTAATCTCTTTAAACTTTTCTTCTGCCTCTTTGCTCTTGTTACGGTCAGGATGATACTTTAAAACCAAGCGCCTATAAGCACGCTTTATCTCCTCTTGTGTAGCATTCCTTGGTACACCAAGAATTTCATAATAATCTTTCACTTTCATTCCTCCTCCGATTAAGATAAACACTCACTCTTTTAGTGTCAAGGATATTGACAAGTTAAAATATTTAGGCTGTAATGCCTTAAGGAGGAAAAATGGAAGAAAAAATTGAGAAACGTGTATTATTGGCTGTGGATGATTCTACATATGCCTTAAAAGCGGCAGAATATATTGCACGTATATTTAAAGAAGATGAATATTTCAATGTCAATCTAATCCATGTAATGCCTCCTTTACCTCCTATTATTTTTGAAACCCATGATGATATAGAATTTAAACGTTGGCAAATGACATATCGACCAAAACTTGAAAAAAAATATAAAGAAAAAGCCAATAGCATTTTAGAAAAAGTTATAACTTTTTTAAAAGGTCTTGGTTGGCCAGATGAGCGTTTTGAAAAAATTGCATTGTCAGGAAGATCTGGACCTGCACCAGATCTTCTTTTTTATGCTGAACAAGGTCTTTTTGATGCGTTAGTATTAGGAAGACGTGGCATAAGTAAATGGGAAAAAATAATTGTAGGGAGTGTAACAGATAAAATTATTCATGCAGAAAAAACAATACCCATATGGATTGTTGTAGAACCTATTCCTTCAAAAAAGGTACTTATAGCTATAGATGGTTCAGAAAATGCTTTAAGGGCGGCTGACCATGTTGGTTTCATCTTTTCTGGTAGAAATGATATAGAAATTATTTTAATTCATATAATAAAAATCAACTTTATAGGGGAAATTTATCCAGAAAAATGGCAAAAAGCTGTAGAAAAAGTTGCTATTTCATTTATAGAAAAAGCAAAAACAATGCTTATTAAAGCAGGTTTTTCTGAGAAAAATGTTAAGACAGTTATCAAAACTACAACTAAGGATATAGCTAAGGAAATTCTTGAATATCAAGAAAAAGAAAATATAGGAACTATTGCTATGGGTAGACGTGGTGTTTCTAGATTGAAGGCATTTTTTCTTGGAAGTGTTTCTAATAAAGTATTGAATATGATAGAAAAAGGAGCAGTTTGGGTAGTGGATTAGTATGAATTTTTTTGTAAATGTCCCTTATGATTTATTATGTAGTAAGTATCTTTCTTTATTTATTGAAAACCATATTAATCCAGAGATTTATTTTTCACCACAATTATTAGATAAATGGCCTGAAGATGAATTTAAGTCTTTGGCTAAAGAGCTAGAAAAACATCATCTTAAAGTAAGTTTTCATGCCCCATTTTATGACCTTGTTCCTGGTGCTATAGACAACAAAATAAGACAAGTTACACAAGAAAGATTAAATGAAATTTTTCTTCTTGTCCCAATATTTAAAGCAGTAGCTGTAGTTGCTCATTTAGGATATGATCCAAGAATTTATGGAAATCATAAAGAAGAATGGCTTAAAAATAGTCTTAAAACTTGGGAAAAATTTATTCCATTAGTTGAAAGACTTAAAGTTTATTTTAATCTTGAAAATGTATTTGAGCCAACACCAGAAATTTTTTTAGAAACTTTTAAAAATATTTCTTCTCCTTGGATGGGAATATGCTTTGATATTGGTCATATTTATGCTTTTACTAATTCTACTCTCAAAGACTGGGAAATTATCTTTCCCTATATTAAACAGCTTCATTTACACGATAATAGAGGCAAAAAAGATGAGCATATAGGACTTGGCAAAGGCAACATAAATTTTATATCCCTTTTTTCCCTTTTAAAAAAATATAAAAGATATCCTATCATTACTTTAGAACCACACACTGAAGAGGCATTTTGGGATAGTTTAAAATATTTAAATAACTTGCCAGAAGATATTAAAAAATTTTTAACTCAATGTAATGAAGCGTTACGAAATCATTGAACACACTGCTGATATAGGTATTAGAATATTTGGAAGAGATAAAAAAGAATTACTTTTAAATGCAGCTTATGGATTTTTTGATGTCATTACTGATCTCAAAAAGGTTGAAATCAAATCTACATGTTATATTGAAGTTAGAGGAGAAACATTTGAGGAGCTTTTTTTTAATTGGCTAGATGAGCTACTCTTTGTCTTTGATACAAAAGGATTTATAGGAAAGGATGTTAAAATTGAGGAATTAAAAACAAGTGTTATAAAGGCTAAATTAAAGGGAGAAAAATTTGATTTTAAAAAACATCCATTAAAAACCCAAATAAAGGCAATTACTTATCACAATTTAAATGTCACTTATCATGACAATCTTTGGGAGGCAGAAGTCCTTTTTGATATTTAAATTTTCTTTAATATACAAGTAAGCTCTGTTTTTTTCAGTATTTTATAAAAATTTTTAAATGCCTTTTCTGGATTAAACTTTTTTAAATGAGGCCCATAAATTATTAATATAGTTCCTGATTTTGTTTCTTTATTTAATTTTTCTATAAGCTTTTTTTCCTCCCATGTTCCCCAAAAACAGTAATATAAAACATCATATTTATTTAAATCCTCTTCAAAAAAATCCTTTTGAATAAAATTAATTTTTTCTACATTGAAATATTCTTTAAATTCAGATTTCAATCTTTGAGCACAATCAAACAAAACAGAATTATACTCAATACCTGTAACTTCTACATCTTCCCATAAACTTGCTAATATAAAAGCTACTCTTCCATCACCACTACCTAAATCAATAATTTTTGACTTAGGTTTTATAAAAGGCTTCAAAAAATTGGCAAGACTTATAACCTCATCTATATCTGAACTTACAAATTGACCTTTTTCTAAAAGTTCATATTCTTCAGGAATCTTTCTCTTTTTTTGATATGCCTGTTTAATAATTTCAATAATTTTTTCTTTCAACCTTCTACTTCTATTTTCTCTACTTTTTTCTTTTCCTTTTTTTGTAATTCAGCAATACGTTCATCAATCAAAGACTTAAAAGCTTCAAGCACCTCAATCCTTGCCTTTCGTAAATGTTCAAAAAATTTTTCATATTTTTTTTGTTTTGCTGAAAGACATTTTATAAAAAAACAAATAGGACAAAAAACCTCCTCTCTTTCCTTTTCACTCATTTTCTCCTCCTTTGAAAGTAATTGTTAAAACTTTACCTTCAATTTTTGCTTTTTCTGGTTGAGAGAGGACAAAGGAACGAGGTAATAAAATATGCTTTTTAAAACTTCCTATTCTTACAATAAGTTCGTCACTACTTTTAGTCAATTCAATCTCATCTTTAGTAACAAAAGGTAAATAGAGTCGTAATAAATATTGGCCATTTTCTTTTAAAAAATCATATGGTTTTTGTTGATAAAGTACAGCTATAGGATCCTTATCTTTATAAATTTTATCTGCAAGTTGAGAAAGTTTTTCATATCCAACAATTTCTTCAGAAGAAAAAGGAACATAAAAAAGTGGAATAGGAGAAAAATAATCTTGTGCTAATTTAATATATTCTTTTTGCCATTCTCGCCTAAAAGAAAGAAATGGTTCTTGAATCTCTTCTGGAATAACACGATTGATAATAATAGCATCTGTACAAATATGATAAAGATTAAAATAAAGGTATGCTCTTTGTGTTTCTTTTAAAACCATACGTTCTGGATTAGTTACAAGTCTTACTGTAGTAATTTCAGGATTAGTTAAAAGCCGATCAACACCTTCAAGACGTTGAAATAACGATTCAATAGTATCAAAGTAAGCTTCTTCAGGTAATGGAACATCACTAAAACGTTTGGCAAATGGTCTCATATATCGAATGACTCTTCTCTCCACTTTAAAAATCTTTTTCATATACCATTCAAGAGCAGTTGGAATGCTAACAAAACGGATAGATTCTCCTGTTGGAGCACAATCAAGAATAATTACATTATAAGTATTATTTCGATAATAACGATTTAAATATAATAAAGAACTAACTTCTTCCATACCTGGAAGAATAGCTAGTTCTTCAGCTAATACTTCCTCAAAACCAGATATGTTTAAAAGCACAGAGAGATATTTATGTATTTCCCCCCAATGCTTTTTTAACTCTTCTTGAACATCCAATTCTTGAATATAAAGATTTTCAGAAACCTTAACAGGCTTACCTTTATTTCTATCCATAAGACCACGTTCAAGATCAAATGCATCACTTAGACTATGAGCAGGATCAAGAGACATAATAAGTGTACGTTGTCCCTTTTGAGCAGATTTAATCCCTGTTGCTGCTGCTAAAGTAGTTTTACCTACACCTCCCTTTCCTGCAAAAAGAATGACACGCATTATTTAATTCTAACTCGCTTTTAAAATTTTTGAAAGAATAAAATATGGGAAAAATAAAGACAAAATTATACTGTTTTATTTGATTGTTTTTAAAGTAATAATTATCAACAAATTATGCCTTTAATCCTTCAGGAATTTCAATTGTCTCCATTAATAAATCTATCATAAATACATTGCGCATTTTTAATCCATAAGTGTGAATAATATCTTCAATACCGCTATGACAATTATGGCAAGGAGTAACTACTATTGTTGCTCCTGTTGCTGCTAATTGTTCTGCTTTTATTTTATTGCTATCCACCCTTTTTTTCTTCCAAGGAGGACCACAATTGATTACAC
Source organism: Candidatus Desulfofervidus auxilii (assembly GCA_030262725.1). NCBI lineage: Bacteria > Pseudomonadati > Thermodesulfobacteriota > Candidatus Desulfofervidia > Candidatus Desulfofervidales > Candidatus Desulfofervidaceae > Candidatus Desulfofervidus > Candidatus Desulfofervidus auxilii. The sequence goes on from JAJSZS010000004.1 coordinate 85,332, forward strand.
CACCACCAGCACAGCAACAATAATTGTATTCTTCATTTGGCCACATTTCTCTAAAATCTTCACACATTTCTCTTAATAAACGCCTTGCACACTTCATCAATCCTCTTCCTCTCATAATATTACAAGGATCATGGAAAGTCACAGGGTCTTTTATCTTACGTACAATCTTAATTTTACCATCTCGCAATAATTCATAATAAAATTGAATAGCATGAATAACAGGAATAGGATGCATTTTCCAGCCTAACCACCTATTACCTACATCATAAACAGATCTAAAGGCATGTCCACATTCACCCATAACAATCTTTTTTACTTTAAGACGCATAGCTGCTTCAAAATGAGCCTTTTTAATCCGACCCATAATTTCCCAATCACCTGAATACATAGCCATATCACTATTATCCCAACCATCAAAAGAGGGCATAGTCCAATTAATACCAGCCACAGTAAACAATACTGCAGCAGAATATATCAATTGAGCTCTAATTTTAGGTTCAGGGGCAATGATTGAATACATAATATCTGCCCCCTCTTTATCCAATGGAATCCTCAAACTTGGTATTTCAGCTTGTGCTTCTTCTTCCTGCCATTGCAAAGTATCTATCCACTCATCCTGCTTAACCCACATCTGATTCATAGTAACAGAATGACTATTTACTGTATCTTGTAAATATTGAGGCACAATACCAAGGAAGTGGCAAATTCGACGTACAAGACTTAAAAGATAAGCCATATCTATACCAAATGGGCAATATTGAACACAGCGTTTACAAAGATTACATTCTGTATAGGCAATTTCAGCAGCTTGTTTAATAAAATCAGGAGTTACCTTACCTTTATTTTTCAACATTGGCCAAATAGTTTGCTTTATCTTTGCTACTGGGGCAAAAGTAGGGTCACCATCATTAGAAAGATAATGATGACAAGCATTAGCACACAATCCACAATGAATACAAGTATCTACATAAATTTTCATTCGTGCTAGACCTTCTCCACTTAATACCCGATTAATTATTCTTTCTATTTTGTCAGGAGTTAATTTTTTTGCCCCTTCCTCTAAACCTAAATCTGTTATATCCCACTTTTTTACTCTTTCTATCATTTTTCCCCTCCTTAATTTAGATTAAGATATTCATAGACCTTTTTATCTTTTTTAAAAAATTAAAAATATATCAAAATTTTTTAAGACAACCGGATTCCTTTATCTCTTTAATTTCATTAAAAAAACCCTCTCCTTCTTCTGTAACCTCCTCATCTCCTCGCATATTTTTACGACATGAAAAATTTATTTTGGAAGCAAGCTCTGAAATACTTGTATTCTCTAAAAAATCCATTATTTGATTCCTAATAAAACCCCATTTGGGATACAATGGACAATTTCTATATTGATCACAAGGATGAAGACTAAATAAACAACGCCATAAAGCTTGTTTTCCTTCAATAGCCCTTACCACCTCTGCTATAGATATAGCAGAAGGAGGACGAGCAAATTGAATACCACCTTTTTTACCTTTTGCAGAATTAAGAATACCTGCCTTTACTAATGTCCGAATAAGTTTAGCAAGAAAATCACAAGGGATACCTGTAGAATCAGATAACTCCCTCACATGCACTGGTCGACCTTGCCTGCGTGCTGCTAACTCTATAAGGGCCATTACAGCGTATGTACTTGCCATTGAATAAAGCATAATTTGTAAGCATAATAATGGTTTATTTATATATTGTCAAGCTTTTTTAACTCCCAAAATCCGCGATTGGTGCCGAAGAGGGGATTTGAACCCCTACGGGAAAACCCCACCAGATCCTGAATCTGGCGCGTCTGCCAATTCCGCCACTTCGGCACTTGCTTTTTTCAGTAAATTTTCTATAAAGAAAAATCTCTTTTGTCAAGCAAGGCATTATGAAGGTTATTAATTCTTTAGAAGAGATTAAAAAACCTTTCTCAAAAGCAGTTATTACTATAGGCAATTTTGATGGTGTCCATCTTGGACATCAGAGTTTATTTCAAAAAGTTAAAGAGCGAGCTAAAATTATAAAAGGTACTTCTATTGTTATTACTTTTGACCCACATCCAGTAAAAGTCATTACTGGAAAACATATACCTTTAATCACCCCTTTACCACGTAAATTAGAGCTTATTGCTGCTCAAGGTATAGAAGTAACCATTTGTTTACCTTTTACAAAAGAATTTTCTCAAATTTCAGCAGAAGAATTTGTAAAAGAAATTCTAATTAAAAAAATTGGAATGAAAGAGATAGTTATTGGTTATAATTATACATTTGGTCGAAAAAGAGAAGGGAATGTTGAACTCTTAAAAATCTTAGGAGAAAAATTAGGATTTAAAGTACATGTAATAGAACCAGTAATGATTAATGGGCAAATAGTAAGCAGTAGTTTAGTAAGAGAATTAATTACCGCTGGAAAAGTAGATAAAGTAAAGGATTTTCTCAGTCGTTATTATCAAGTAGTAGGAAAAGTAATTCCTGGACATGGTCGAGGTGGCCGTTTACTTGGCATTCCTACAGCTAATCTTGCCCTTATAAACGAAGTTTTTCCAAAACCAGGTGTTTATGCAGTAGAAGTAATTTATCAAAAAAATCGTTATCAAGGTGTAGCTAATATTGGTTTTAATCCTACCTTTGGCAATAATACCCTTTCAGTAGAAACGCACATCCTTGATTTTAATGAAAATATTTATGACAAAACTATTAAATTAAACTTTATAAAACGTTTACGCGATGAGAAAAAATTTAAAAGTATACAGGATTTGGCTGATCAAATTAAAAAAGATATTGAAGTTGCTAGGGAAATATTGCCTCCTGTTTAGTTTTTTCATACCTCATATATGTGAGGCAATAACACGCCCTCCTGCTGTTGCTGGAAGGTGGTATCCAGCAGATAAAAATTCTTTAAAAAAAGAAATTAAATCTTTTTTAAAAAATGTTAATTTGCCTCCTTTACCAGAAAAAATTAATGCATTAATAGTCCCTCATGCTGGTTATATATTTTCTGGCCAAACAGCAGCTTATGCTTATAAGGCAATTGTAGGAAAACATTATAAATGGATAGTTATTTTTGCCCCTTCTCATTATGCTCGTTTTTATGGTGCCTCTACTTTTGATGTAGAAGCTTATGAAACCCCTTTAGGAAAAGTTTTTGTGGACAGAAAAATAGTAAAGGCTCTTTTAAAAGAACCAATTTTTAATGAATATGTTGTAGCTCATTTAAGAGAACATGCTATAGAAGCACAATTACCATTTTTGCAAATGGTTTTAAAAGAATTCAAATTAATACCAATTTTAATTGGAAATATAAATAAAAAAGACTTAAAAGAAATGGCAAAAATTATTAAAAAAGTTTTTGATAATAAAATAAAAGACACTCTTTTTATTGCTAGCTCTGATTTTACTCATTTTGGCCCTACTTATGGTTATATGCCTTTTAAAGAAAAGATTCCTGAAAATATAAAAAAATTAGATATGGATGCCATTAAATTTATTCTTAAAACAGATCCAGAAGGATTTTTAAATTATGTTAAAGAAAAAAAAGCTACTATTTGTGGTATTTATCCCATTGCCTTAACTCTTTGGCTTCTTCCTAAAAAGGCAAAAGGTTATCTTTTACACTATACAACTTCAGGAAAAATTATTGGTGATTACACTAATTCAGTAAGTTATGCTGCTATTATTTTAGATGAAAATTTTTCTCTAACAAAAGAAGAGAAAAAAGCACTTTTAAAATTAGCTAGATTTACTTTGGCATATTATTTTGAACATAATAAGCTTCCTGATTTTTCAAAAATTCCTATAAAATTAACACCAGCTTTAAAAGAAAAAAAAGGGGCTTTTGTAACTTTAAAAAAACATGGAAAATTAAGGGGATGCATTGGTTTTATAATGCCTTTGTTCCCTCTTTATGAAGCTGTGATGCAAGCTAGCCTTCGTGCAGCTTTTAATGATCCTAGATTTTTCCCTTTAGATAAAAGTGAATTATCTCAAATAAAAATAGAAATCTCTGTTTTAGGTCCAATCATTCCAGTTAAAAAGACTGAAGAAATAAAGATTGGTCGTGATGGTCTTATTGTTAAAATGGGCAATTATCAAGGATTACTTTTACCTCAAGTAGCAACAGAGTTAAATCTAAATAGAATCCAATTTTTAGAACTTACCTGCCGCAAAGCTGGACTCCCTCCTTGGGCTTGGAAAGATAAAGATACTCTTATTTATCGCTTTTCTGCTGAAGTATTTGGAGAAAATTAGTTATCTTCTAAACGTTGGCGAGCATATTCTGCCCACTCACTATCAGGATCAAGCTCTAAATAAATGCGCCAACATTTTTTTGCCTCTTTTAATTCTCCTTTTTTCTCTAAAAGACGGGCGAGATTAAAATAGGCATCAGCAAATTCAGGATCTTCATAAATAGCTTTTTGATAAAATAAAATGGCATTTTTTATATCTCCCTTTTCTTCAAGAAGATTGGCCAAATTATAATTTGCTTCAGGATGATTAGGATTTAATGAAAGTGCTTTTCGATAATAATTTTCTGCTTCATCAAGAATACCAAATTGATACTGAATATTTCCAAGATTTACTAAAGCATTTATATGATTAGGATCAGAAGAAAGAATTCTTAAATAATATTCCTTTGCTCTCTCCAACTGACCTTCTTCCTCGTATTGAAGGGCTTGAAAAAACCACTCTTCTATCACATTTACAGGAAAATGAATAATTTCTGATTTGGAGTGAAAAAAGTCTAAGAGTAATTGTCCATTTGGATCAATCTTTAAACCTTTTCTATCAAAAATAATCTTTTTCCCTACAATTGAGACCTTCATCTCTGCTAAAGGATATTTAATTTCTGGCATAAGTTTTTTAAAGCGTTCAAGAGAATCTCTTATCTTTCTCAAAGAAACACCTTTTTCTTGCAACTCTTTTATTGTTTTAAAGGCAACTAAAGCTTTAAAATCAAAATAAACTTTCCCTTTTTCCTTTTTTATATATGGAATAAGACCTTTCCTTTCCCAATAGCGAATTTGGCTTTCAGATATCCCTAATAATTTTGCTATTTCTTTTTGATCAAAAAGAAAACGCATTTTTAATTAATTTTAAAAATACTGGACTTCTAAAACAACCTTTTTTTGTTATTTCTTGAAAAATCACCTCACATTTTAAAATTGGTTTTACCCAATGGACATTCTTAAAAGGTGATTTAACAACACCTTTTTTTGTCTCTATCTTTTTTAATAATGTTAAAAGCAAACTCAATTCCTCTTCTGTAAAGCCAGTCCCTACCTTTCCCCGATATTTCCATTTCCCTTCTTCTTGTGTGGCTAAGACAAGGGCTCCTATAAAGCCTTTTCTTTCCCCTTTGCCCTCAGTATAACCAACGATATAACAAATAGCTGAATGCTTTGGTTTTATTTTCAACCAATAACGGGATCTTTTTCCTATAATGTAAGGACTATCTTTTGCTTTAGCCATTATACCTTCAAGACCTTGCTCTAACACTTTTTTAAAAAAGGTAATTCCCTTTTCTTCTATATAACGAGATTCAACTAAATATTCTGATTCTTCAAGAATTTGTTTTAACAATTCTTTTCTTTTTATAAGTGGCATTTCTACATAACTTTTGTCGTTTAAAAATAAAAGGTCAAAAGCAATATAAGTGGCAGGCAAATCTCTAGAAAGCAATGTTATTTTTATGGAATTGGTAGCATGCTCTCTCTGTTGTAATAAATTAAAATCTGGTTTCCCATCTCTTAATATCACTATTTCACCATCAAGAATGGCATTTTTAGCTTTAATACATTTAACAATTTGCTTTAATTCAGGATATCTATCAGTAATATCCATTAGACGCCGATTTTGAAGATAAATTTTTCCTTCTTTTAAAAATAAAATACATCTTGTCCCATCCCATTTAATTTCAAATATATGCCTTTTTGAATCAAATGGTTCAGAAGAATATGCTAGCATAGGAGAAATTTTTTCATTAAGCATTTAAGCCTTTTTTCTCACTTTTTTAGCTTTAGTCTTTTTCCCAGCTACAGCCATCTTCTTCTTTGGCACTTCAGCCACTTCTTCAATGCTTCTTTGCAAAGCATCCATAAGACTAATAACTTTCTCCTTTTCTACTTTAGGTGAAACTTTTATCTCCTCACCCTCAGCCTTAGCTTTAATAATAGCCATAAGGGTCTCTGTATATTCATCACGATATTTTTCAGGCTCAAAATTGCCACTTAAATTATCTATAAGTATCTTGGCCATATTGAGTGCCTTTTGATCTATTTGAATCTTTTTTATTTTTTCTATATCTTCTATTTCTTTTAAATTTTTAATTTCTTGATGATAATAAAGAGTAAAGGCTATCATAGTGCCATTATAGGGTTTTAGAGCTAGCAAATATTCTCTATTCCTCATAACAATTTTAGCTAATGCTGCTTTTTTTGTCTCTATCATTGCTTGATGAAAAAGGGCAAATGCCTCAAAACCTGCCTCTCCATCTGGAGCTAGATAATGTGAATTAGAATAATAAATAGGATGTATTTCACTATCATCAACAAATTGGATAATTTCAATAAAATCAGTTGATTCTCTTTTTGCCTTCTCAATGTCTTCATCAGTGACAATAATATATCGGTCTTTTCCATATGGATAACCTTTCACTATTTCTTCAGGACTAAGCCGTTTACCACACTTTGAACAAACTTTCTCTAATTTGACTTTTCCCAAACAATCTTTATGCAATAAATTGAAATGAATGGATTTTTGACTTATGGCATGATACATTTTAATAGGAATAAGTACAAGACCACATTTTAAATGACCTTTCCAAACAGCCTTCATGTTTTTCTCCTTAAAATATTTTTAAATTTTTACCCAATCATTTTTCCATTGATAAACTTTACCACCATAGCGATCAGCTGTAATAGACTTTATCTCCCCTTTTATCCAAATATGTCCTCCTTGCATCTCCTCACCTACCCAAAAACCAGCATTTCCTTCTACAAAAATTTCTCCTCCTTTCATCCTCATACCTAAAGTATCTCTTACATCACCATAAATCTCTATTCTTCCACCCCTCATCCCCTGCCCTACCCAGCTTCCTGCATTACCATGAACAATAATAAGTCCATCTTTCATCCAACGTCCTAAATAACCACCCACATTACCAAAAACCTCTATTTTCCCTCCTTCCATTTCCACACCGAGATAATAAGGCAAATGTCCATCTTGCAAAGTTAATATACCTTTACTGTGACGATAACCTAGACCAGAAACAGTACCATAATGGGTAAGATCAAGATAAAGATGCGTATCATAGCGCATAACATAATGACAAAGACCAGCTATAAAACAGCCTAATAAACCACCCCCAACATACTTTGGCAATATTTGGTGAAAAAACATATCTAATTCTTCAAGATGAATATCATAGTCTATAGCACACCTTTTGGCAAAAATAAAAATATTCTCAATATGTTTGGCTACTTCCCAAGCTTTTAACCCTTTCACAAAATTCACATATTCTTTTGCCATTTCATCCAATTTATCATAACTAGATTTTATTGCCCTTTCATAATAAGCTCTTCTTTTTTCTTTAAGTAAATCTCTTTTTAAGTTAAGAATATTGGGATTTTTTTCAAGTAATTTCTTTATCCCTGACATAACGAGCAAAACTTTTTCCTATAGCTATGTTAGGGATGTCTCTCTCATCTTCTATCTCAACAAATGTCACCCATGATGGCAAAGCTTGCTTAAGCATTTGATATTGGCTTTCAAAACCATAAGTTCTCCCCACATCTGTTTTGATCCAAATAATGGTAAGTCGCTGTTTTAAGTGAGAGAGTATTTTTATTAAAGAAGAAAGATTGTCTATACCTGCATCTGTAATAAGAATACAATCTACATTTCCTACTTTATTTATATAATGTTTAAACTCTTCTATATGAAGAGTAGTACCGCCTGTTTGATGAAACTTAAGCAATTGATATACTTTGTATCTTTCCCTTGTTGGAAATAACTCTATATTTTTATCAGAAAAATTAATAACACCTACTTTAGCCCCAGCTTCAAAATAATTCCTGGCAATAGCAAATGCTGCCAAAACTGCATAAGAAAGCTCTCTATCAGGGTGTTTCATACTACCTGAAGAATCAATTACTATCACTGCATCTGGCACTTTTACTTTACATTCTCCTTCAAAATAACTCATTTCATAACGTTTTGAGATGCCAGGAAGGATCTGTCCATAGCTTTCAATAAAACTATATGTTTCAATAGGATCCTCTAAAGAGAAATCTTTTATTTCTGAAGGATAAAGAGAATCTGTCTTTTCTATGCCAGAAATATATATAGCATAACGTTGTGCTCTTATTTCATACCAAGCAGTTTCTGGTGGGATAAATGGTGATGCTTTTTCTTTTTTCCCTGGTTGAATTCCTAATCCCTTTTCTACTAAGAAAGGTTTTCCATAAACTTCTTGAGCAATTTTTTCAAATTCTCTAATATCTACTTCATTGGCAATTTCATTCATAGCCTTTTTTATTTCATGTGGACAAAAATTTTCCCAAGAAAAAAAGGAAAATGGCCATTTAATATCTTCAATTAAGTCTTCAATAATTTTTGCAAATTGTTTTATATTGTTTTTTAGACGAGCTCGTCCTGTGTCCAAAAAATCTATTTGAAAGAGGGCATCAAGTTTTTCCTTAAGTTTCTCATCTATTTTTATTTCACCAAAATAAAGACCTGTTACTTCTTGATAAAATGCACGCAAAAGATGATCTGCTTTATTTATTACAGGCATCTCTTGATAAAGTTGAGCTATTTCTTTTAATCCTTTATTTATAATTAAATCTAAATTAGCAATGACATCATCAAAGAGATTTCTTATAATAACTTTATGTTTACGCTCACCCAGCCAATTTGTTTCTAAAATAATTGTTTTTACATCATATGGATGTTTTGCCCAGTGATTAAGTTCATGATGAAAAACACCAATAATAGCATTTTGTGAAAGGTTAGAAATAAATTCCTTTCCTAAAAGAATTTTATATTTTGATGTTTTAAAATTTACTTCACTTGTTGTTACATTAGCAATTTCAAATTCAATAATAGGTGGATAATAAAGATCTGCCCTTGCTTTTTGAAAAAGTGGTTTTAAATAATTTTTATCCATTTAAACTCCCTGTTTCAATGCTTTAAAAAAGGGATGGTCAATGCGTTCTGCTAAATCAATAACTGTTTTTGTATCACCACTTTTTAAAGCAAGATATGCTTCTATTTGATAATCTCTATGTTCTTCCCAGCGTTTTTTTACATCTTTTATAATTTCATTAAGAGCATAAAAGGCATCACCTGTCTCTTTTTCGGTCTCTCTAACCTTTGCTATTCTTTCATCACTTATGCTTGCCCTATGCCAAAGTACATAAGGAAAAACTGCTTGTAAGTGTTCAAGTGTAACTTCTTTTTCTCCATTTATCCAAGCCATAGCCTTTGCATAACGAAACAAACTTTGTTCTGCTCGATGAGAAATACTGTAAATATCAGCACAAATATAATTTTTATAATGACAACCACCACAACGGGAAAAATCCTTTTGTAACCCTTTTTGACAATAAACTTCTTGCCCTAAATAATCTAAAAAAAGCTCTACATCATCAGAAACAGAAATATTTTCAATCTCTTCTCTTATCTCCTCCATTTCTTCTCTAGTAGGAATTTTAACAGAAATGCCTTCTTCTTTTAATCTTTTTTCTAATTCTTTTTTAAATTCTTCAGAAACCTTTTCAATATATTTTACTACTTTTTCAGCCTCTTCTGTCTTATTGTGATTCAAAACAAAATCAAGCATCTTCTTTGAAAGCTCTCTATGACTTAAAACTTTATCATCAATCCCCCTACGTACAAATCTTTTCCTTATTGGATGGAGCCTTGCTGTTTCTACTGCCAAATCAAAACGGTCAAGAAGAGGTGGAATCAAACGAGTTGTACCCAAATCCTGATAATTTATTGTTGCAAAAAACGCCTTTTTTTCTTTAAAAATAATTGTCTCTCCTCGCCAATTCCAGATATTTCTTTCCACTTCATTAAGGAGCATACTTTGCTTTCCTACTGGCAATCTATTTATCTCATCAATAATAACTACAGGAGCAAATGGCACTACACGCCATCTCACCACTTCTTTACCTTCTTTCTGCAAAGCAGCTAAATCTAAAGTAGCTTTTATCTTTTCCTCTGTTTGCTCAGGATGGCCAGAAATAGTAGTTGCTTGAACAAACTCAAGTGGAAGCCCTTTTACAAGACTTGAAAGTCTTTCACTAGATGTAGTCTTACCACTTCCATAACCGCCAAAAATAAGCTCTTTTCCATTTAAAATAAGGGTAATAAGACCAAAAAGTGCAACTGGCTCATACCGCTCTTGACAGATAAGCAATTCATCACCAAAATAAAAACGATCCTTTATTGTTTCATACAAGCTCCTTACTTTTTCAAGATTTTCCATAAATTAATCGTAACTCAAATATCATGTTTAGCCAAGATGTAATTAAAACTTTATTGACATCTTTTAAACAGCAGCTTATCATGCAATACGATGAAACTAGTGTTATTTGATGTTGATAATACATTGATAAGAACACCAAAAAGCCACATTTTTGCATTTTTAAGTGCCATAAAAGATGTTTATGGAATTGAAATTACTCTAGAGGAATTCAAAAAAGCTGATACACCAGGTCTAACAGATCCAGAAATTTTATTTTCTGTTTTAGCAGACAAAATAAGTAAAAATTTTATTGAAGAAAAACTTCTTTTTTGTTTAAAACAGATTGAAATTTCTTTTCCAAAATATTTAATAAATGAAACATTAGAAATATTGCCTGGAGTAAAAAAATTGCTGGAAATTCTTATAAAAAATAACACAGCTTTAGGTATTGTTACTGGAAATTTAGAATCCATAGCTTGGAAAAAATTGAAAAAAGCTAATATTGATTTTTATTTCAGTATAGGTGCCTTTGGAAGTGATTTAAAACAAAGGGCTGATTTAGTTAAGCTGGCGATAAAAAGGGCAAAAAAGCATTTTAATCAATCTTTTGATTTTATATATCTTATTGGTGATACACCAAGGGATGTAGCTGCAGGTAAAAAAGTAGGAATAAACACTATTGCAGTAGCCACAGGCAATTGTCCTAAAGAAGTTCTTAAAGAAACAGAAGCTGATTTGGTAGTAGAAAATTTATTAGAAAATAAATTACTTGAATATTTAAATGTAAAAAGATGAAAAAAGAAATTGGCAAAATAGTACTAGCTTATTCAGGAGGATTAGATACTTCAGTAATTTTAAAATGGCTTAAGGAAAAATATGAATGTGAGGTAATTGCTTTTGTAGCAGATGTAGGTCAGGAAGAAGAACTTGAAGGACTTGAAGAGAAAGCAAAAGCAACAGGAGCAGATAAATTTTATTTAGTAGATTTAAAAGAAGAGTTTGTCCGTGATTTTGTATTTCCTGCTTTTAGAGCAAATGCTGTTTATGAAGCAGGGTATCTTTTGGGAACTTCTTTAGCAAGACCTGTAATTGCCAAAAAGCAAGTAGAGATTGCTTTAGAAGAAAGGGCAGATGCTGTAGCACATGGGGCAACGGGTAAAGGAAATGATCAAGTAAGATTTGAACTTACTTACATGGCATTAGCACCGCATCTAAAAATCATTGCTCCTTGGAGGGAATGGAATTTTAAAGGAAGGAGTGATTTAATTACTTATGCTCAAAAAAAAGGCATTCCAGTAGAAGTTACTTTAGAAAAACCATACAGTATAGATAGAAATCTTTTGCATATTAGTTATGAAGGAGGTATTCTAGAAGACCCATGGAAAGATCCACCTCAAGATATGTTTAAGCTTACTATTGCACCAGAAAAGGCTCCGGATGAACCAGAAGAGATTACAATAAAGTTTGAGAAAGGAAATCCAGTAGCAATAAATGATGAAGAATTAAGTCCGGCAAATTTACTTTCCTATCTTAATAAAATAGGTGGCAGGCATGGCATAGGACGCTTGGATATTGTTGAAAATCGTTTTGTTGGCATTAAGTCTAGAGGTGTATATGAAACACCTGGTGGTACTATATTAAGAATTGCCCATCAGGCACTTGAGACAATTACTATGGATAGAGAAGTAATGCATTTAAGGGATAGTCTTATTCCTCGTTATGCAGAATTGATATACTATGGTTTTTGGTTCTCTCCAGAAAGAGAAGTCTTACAGACCTTTATGGACAAATCTCAAGAGAATGTAACTGGAGAGGTACGGTTAAAGCTTTATAAAGGACAATGTATAGTAGTAGGAAGGCGCTCTCCCTATAGCCTTTATTCACCTGAATTGGCTACTTTTGAAGCAGGCACAGGCTATACACCAAAAGATGCAGAAGGTTTTATCAGATTACATGGTCTCCGCTTAAGGATGTGGCATCAACGAGGTAAACGATGAAACTTTGGGGGGGCAGATTTTCTAAAGAAACAGCTAAAGAAGTAGAAGAATTTACAAGCTCCCTTTCTTTTGATAAACGGCTTTATAAACAAGATATTTTTGGAAGCATTGCTCATGTAAAAATGCTTTCAAAACAAGGTATTATTTCAGAAAAAGATGCAAAAGCTATTATTAAAGCTTTAGAAGAAATTAAAAAAGAGATTGAAAAAGGTAATTTTAAATTTCTTCCTTCTGATGAAGATATTCATACTGCAATTGAACGGGTTTTAAGAGAAAAATTAGGTAATATTGCAGCCAAATTACATACCGCCAGAAGTAGAAATGATCAGATTGTTTTAGATATGCGTCTTTTTTTAAAAGAAGAAATAAAAGAAATAATTAAACTTATACAAAATTTACAAAAAGTTCTTTTAAGCTTAGCAAAGAAAAATATAGATATTATTCTTCCAGGATACACGCATTTGCAACGTGCTCAACCTGTGCTTTTATCTCACCATTTATTAGCCTATGTAGAGATGTTTAAACGGGATATAGAGAGATTTAAAGATTGCTATAGAAGAGTAGATGTTATGCCTCTTGGAAGCGCTGCTTTGGCTGGAACATCTTTCCCAATAGACAGAGATTATGTAGCAGAATTATTAGGATTTTCTCAAATAAGTCAAAATAGCATGGATGCTGTAAGTGATAGGGATTTTATATTGGAATTTTTAAGTAATTCTACCATCCTTGCTATGCATTTAAGTCGGATGGCTGAAGAATTAATAATTTGGAATACACAGGAATTTAACTTTATTGAAATAGATGATGCCTTTTGCACAGGTAGCAGCATCATGCCTCAGAAAAAAAATCCAGATGTGCTTGAACTTATTAGAGGTAAAACTGGACGAGTGTATGGCAATCTAATAGCAGTTTTAACCATGATGAAAGGGTTGCCTTTAACTTATAATCGGGATATGCAGGAAGATAAGGAACCTTTATTTGACACAATTGATACTATTAAACCTTCATTAAAATTATTAGCCATTTTATGGGAAAATATAAAATTCAAAAAAGAAAATATGATTAAAGCAACTGAAAAAGGATTTTTACTTGCTACTGATTTGGCAGATTATTTAGTAACAAAAGGATTGCCATTTCGTGAAGCTCATAATTTAGTAGGGGAAATAGTTAAATATTGTCAAGAAAAAGGGAAAGAACTTTATGAACTTTCTATAAAAGAAATTAAGAAATTTTCTGATTTGTTTGAAGATGACATAAAAGAAGTACTTAATATAGAAAATGCTATTAAAAGGAAAAAATCTTTTGGAGGTACTGCCCCAGATGAAGTAAAAAGACAAATAGAACTTATAGAGAGGGAGATTCAATGAAAATTTTTTTAATTTTAATTATTTTCTTATTTCTTTTTAATTGTGGGGTAAAAACACCTCCAGAGGTGCCAAAGAAAGAAAGTTATTCAAGAGGGACAAAATGCACCACTTTCATTATAAAAATGGAGAGCTATATGCCGAAGATGTCCCTTTAAGAAAGATTGCTGAAGAAGTAGGAACTCCCTGTTATATTTATAGTCAGGCTACACTTACTCATCATTTCAATGTCTTTGACCATGCTTTTAAAAACATACCTCATCTTACCTGCTATTCTGTAAAGGCAAATAGTAATATTGCTCTTTTACACCTTTTTGCTTCTTTGGGTGGTGGAGCAGATGTAGTTTCAGGAGGAGAACTGTTTAAGGCTTTAAAAGCAGGGGTCTCACCAAAAAAAATTGTCTTTTCTGGTGTAGGCAAAACAGAAGAAGAAATAGAAATGGCACTTAAAACAGGTATTTTAATGTTTAATGTAGAATCTGAAGCAGAACTTGAGACAATAGAAAAGATAGCTAAAAGATTAGAAAAAAAAGCCCCTATTGCCTTAAGAGTTAATCCAGATATTGATCCCAAAACACATCCCTATATCTCTACTGGTTTAAAAAAACATAAATTTGGTATTGAAATGTCACAAGCAAAAGAGCTTTATTTTAAAGCATTAAAAATGCCTCATTTAGAAATAATTGGTATTGATTGCCATATCGGTTCACAGGTAACTAGCTTGGCACCTTTTCTTGAAGCATTGGAGCGAATTAAATTACTTTGGCATGAATTGGAAAAAAAAGGTATAAAACTAAATTATCTGGATATGGGAGGAGGATTAGGTATTCCCTATCATGAAGAAGAACCACCACATCCAACAGATTATGCAAAAGCTATTATAGAGGCAGCAAAGGATTTACATTGCACATTGATTTTTGAGCCAGGACGGGTTATTGTAGGAAATGCTGGTATATTATTAGTCAAGGTATTATATCTAAAAAAAACAAGTGAAAAACAATTTGTTATTGTAGATGGTGCCATGAATGACCTCATTCGTCCAAGTCTTTATGGAGCTTATCATGAAATAAAACCTATCATTAAAAAAGATGGTCCTAAAATTTTAGCTGATATAGTAGGCCCTATATGTGAAACAACAGATTTCTTTGCCAGAGATAGAGAAATATCCTCTATTAAAAAGGGAGATTTATTAGCAATAATGAGTGCTGGTGCCTATGGTTTTGTAATGAGCTCAAATTATAATTCTCGTCTAAGATCACCAGAAGTGCTTGTCAATGGAGAAAAATACTGGGTTATTCGGCGGCGTGAGAGCTATGAAGATTTGGTAAGGCTTGAGGAGATCCCAGCATGGCTGAAATAGAAGATTTTAATGGACTTAAATTTTACAAATTAACTGGAAGCGGCAATGACTTCATTATCATAGATGACCGTAAGGAAAAAATAAAAGAAAAAAATTTTTCATTTTTGGCTTCTCGTCTTTGCCGAAGACAATGGTCTATTGGTGCAGATGGTCTAATTATTATTCGTAATTCAAAAAAAGCTAATTTTAAATGGCACTTTTTCAATGCAGACGGTAGCGAAGCAGAGATGTGTGGTAATGGTGGAAGGTGTGTTGCACGTTTAGCTTATGATTTAGGTATAACTAAAGAGAAGCTTACTTTTGAAACAAAATCAGGGATTATCTATGCTGAAGTAGAAGAAAATAAAGTAAAACTTTCTCTTACACCACCATCTGATTTAAAGTTAAATATTAGATTAAAACTTAATGAAAAAGACTATATTGCACATTTTGTTAATACTGGTGTACCTCATACTATAATTCTTGTTGAAGACTTAGAAAATATCCCAGTAAAGGAGCTCGGAAGGAAAATACGTTTTCATCCTTATTTTCAGCCAGCAGGCACAAATGTAGATTTTGTTCGTATTATTTCAGAAAAAGAAATAGAAATACGCACTTATGAAAGAGGGGTAGAAGATGAAACTTTAGCCTGTGGTACTGGAGCAGTAGCAAGCGCAGTAATTGCTTTTAAACTTAAAAAATTAAAATCACCAATAAAAGTAAAAACAAAAAGTGGAGAAATATTAGAGATATTTTTTAATGAAAAGCTTACAGAAGTTTTTTTAAGAGGAGAAACAAGATTTATTTGTGAGGGTAAGATCTTTGACGAAGCTTTGAAAGAATGAAATAAAAGGAGGAAAATCATGTTTAAAGGTGCAATTACAGCCTTAGTAACACCTTTTAAAGATGGTGAAGTAGATGAAGAGGCTTATAGGAATTTGATTGAATGGCAAATAGAACAGGGAATAGATGGTCTTGTACCAGTAGGAACAACTGGAGAATCAGCTACTTTATCTCATGAAGAGCATAAAAGAGTAGTAAAAATTTGTGTTGAGACAGTGAAAAAGAGGGTGCCTGTAATTGCAGGTGCAGGTTCAAATTCTACTAGAGAAGCATTAGATTTAGTAGAATTTGCTAAAGAAGTTGGAGCAGATGCTGCTTTATTAGTTACACCATATTATAATAAGCCTACTCAAGAAGGGCTTTATCAGCACTATAAGTATTTAGCTGAAAAGACTGGTTTCCCTTTAGTACTTTACAATGTACCTAGCAGAACTAGTGTGAACCTCTTACCACAAACTGTAGCCCGCTTAGCTGAAATAAAAAATATTGTGGCTATTAAAGAAGCTTCAGGAAGTTTGAAGCAGGCTAGCGAAATTGTCTCCCTTTGTGGCGATAAGATTACAGTCATATCAGGCGATGACTTTAATACTTTACCCCTATTATCTATTGGAGCTACTGGAGTAATTTCTGTAGCCAGTAATGTTATGCCAAAGGAAGTAAGTGAAATGTGTCATGCCTTCTTTGAAAATGATTTAGAAAAAGCAAAAAATATTCATTTTAAGCTCTTTCCTTTATTTCAGGCTATGTTTTATGAAACAAATCCTATTCCAGTAAAAACTGCCCTTGGATTAATGGGAAAAATTAAGCCTGAATTACGTTTGCCCTTATGTCCAATGTCTGAAGCAAATTTAGCAAAATTAAAAGAAGTTTTAAGTAATTTAGGACTAATTTAGAGGAGAAAAAATGATTAAAACTATTGTAGCTGGTATTTGTGGAAGAATGGGCTCTACTATTGCTCGCTTAGTATATGCAGACAAAGATATGGAGCTTTGTGGTGGTTTTGAAAGATCGGATCATCCAAAAATAGGTGCAGATATAGGCGAAGTCATTGGTATAGGTCAGCTTGGGATTAAGATTGTTGAAAATCTAGAAGAAATAATTGAAAAAGCAGATGTTATTATTGATTTTACTTTCCATACTGCTTCATTAAATCATCTTAAAATTGCCAAACAATATAATAAGCCTATTGTTATTGGAACAACGGGATTTACACAACAAGAGATAGAAGAAATGAAAAAAATGGCAGATGAAGTTAAATGTGTGTTAAGTCCGAATATGAGTGTTGGAGTAAACTTATTATTTAAAGTTGTACCGCAGATAGCTACTATATTAGGCGAAGATTATGATATAGAAATTGTAGAAATGCATCACCGGATGAAAAAAGATGCTCCTAGTGGTACGGCTGTAAAATTAGCCCAGCTCATTGCTCAAGCAATGAATAGAGATCTGGACAAGGTAGGAGTGTATGGAAGAAAAGGAATAGTTGGTGAAAGAAAATCCGAAGAGATTGGAGTGCTTGCCCTAAGGGGTGGTGATGTAGTAGGAGAACATACTATTTATTTTGCTGGTTTGGGTGAAAGGATTGAAGTAACTCATCGTGCCTCTTCAAGAGAGACCTTTGCTAGAGGGGCATTAAGGGCAGCTAAATGGATTGTAAAACAAAGAGAAAATGGAATTTATGATATGCTTGATGTATTGGGATTGAAATAGGAGGCTAATATGGATTTTCCATTTGCAGAACGATTAAGACAATTGCCACCTTACCTTTTTGCTGAATTGGATAGGTTAAAAGAAGAGACCATAGCAAAGGGTGTTGATGTCATTGATTTGGGAGTTGGTGATCCAGATATCCCTACCCCATCACATATTGTAGAGAAATTAAAGAAAGCGGCAGAAAGACCAGAAAATCATCGTTATCCCAGTTATGTTGGGATGCTTTCCTTTAGACAGGCAGTAGCTGAGTGGTATGAAAGACGTTTTGGGATAAAACTTAATCCTAAAAGAGAAGTTTTAACGCTTATTGGCTCTAAAGAGGGAATTGCCCATCTGCCTTTGGCTTTCATAAATCCAGGAGATATTGTTTTAGTACCTACACCAGCTTATCCTGTCTATCATATTGGTACTATATTTGCTGGTGGTAAACCATATTTTATGCCCCTTCTTGAAGAAAATGGCTTTTTACCAGACTTGGATAAAATTCCTTCTGACATTGCTAGGAAGGCAAAGATAATGTTTTTAAATTATCCTAACAATCCAACAGCAGCAGTAGCTGAAACAGATTTTTTTGAAAAAGTAGTTGCTTTTGCAAGAAAATATGAAATTATGGTCTGCCATGATGCTGCTTATACAGAATTATATTATGACAATTATAAACCTATAAGCTTTTTAAATATTCCTGGAGCAAAGGATGTAGGAATTGAATTTCATTCTTTATCTAAAACTTATAATATGACTGGATGGCGAATAGGTTTTGCTGTAGGCAATGAAAAAATTATTTCTGGTTTAGGAAAGATAAAAAGCAATGTTGATTCAGGTGTATTTCAAGCAATACAGGAAGCAGGTATCACTGCTCTTGAGAGTGATGAATCTATTGTAGAAAAAAACCGCAAGATTTATCAAGAAAGACGCGATTTAATGGCAAATGGTTTAAAAGAATTGGGATTTAAATTAGATATACCTAAAGCAACTTTTTATTTATGGGTAAAAGTACCTGAAGGATATAGCTCAGAAAAATTTTGTCAATTATTGTTAACTCAAGCAGGTATTGTTGTAACACCAGGTCATGGATTTGGAGAACCAGGTGAAGGTTATTTTAGAATAGCTTTAACTGTTTCTATTCAGAGATTGAAAGAGGCTTTGAAACGCTTAAAAAATTTAAAATTTTATGCATAAGGCATTTATTGGCATAGGTTCAAACTTGGGTGACAAAAAGGCTTATTGTAAAAAAGCTCTTATTTTATTAAATGCCTTACCTAAAACAAAGGTAAAAAAAACCTCTTCTTTTTATTTAACAGAACCTGTTGGAGAAAAAGCACAACCTTGGTTTATTAATCTAGTTGCCTTTTTGGAAACAGAATTAAATCCTTATACATTATTTTTTTGGTTAAAGCACATTGAACATCTAATGGGACGCTTTCGCACTTGGGATAAAGGACCGCGTATTATTGATTTGGATCTCTTGTTATATGATGAATTGATAATAAATACACCAACCCTTACTATACCTCATCCTCGCCTTCATGAGCGAGGATTTGTATTAGCTCCTTTAGCTGAAGTTGCCATGGAAGAAAAACATCCAATTTTAAAGCAAAATATTAAACAATTGTGGTCAAAGTGTAAATATAAAGGATGGGTAATAAGAATAAAATGAGAATTATTTTTTATATATTATTAGCAGTTTCAATATATTATCTTTTGAAAAGTATATTTAAGTCAAAGCCTTCTGTTAAAAAAACCACAAGCAATTCTTTATGGCAAATACAAGATGAATTGGTAAAAGACCCTATGTGTGGTGTTTATATACCAAAGAAAAAGGCAACGGTTGCTAAAATAAAAGGCAGGGTTTACTATTTCTGTTCAAAAAAATGCATGGAAGAATATAAAAAACAGTTGGAGGAGAAAAAATGAAATTTTTTGTAGACACAGCTAATATAGATGAAATTAGACAGGCAAAGGAAATGGGGATGGCTGATGGTGTAACTACAAATCCTACTTTAGTGGCAAAAGAAAATAAACCTTTTCGTACTCTTATTGAAGAAATATGCAGTATTGTAGATGGCCCAGTAAGTGTAGAAGTAGTAAGTCAGGAAGCAGATGAAATGGTGAAAGAAGCAAAGGATTTAGTAAAGATTGCTGAAAATATTGTTATAAAAATTCCTATGACTATTGAAGGAATAAAGGCTACAAAAATACTTTCTACACAAGGTATAAGAATAAATATGACACTTGTATTCTCTCCATTACAAGCACTTTTAGCAGCAAAAGCTGGAGCAGCTTATGTAAGCCCATTTGTTGGCAGATTAGATGATATTGGCCATGATGGAATGAAACTAGTAGAGCAGATTGTAAATATTTATGATGTTTATGGTTTTACAACAGAAATCATTGTGGCTAGCATACGTCATCCTTTGCATGTATTAAGAGCAGCTTTGTTAGGAGCAGACATTGCAACGATTCCATTTAGAGTAATTAAACAATTGGCAAAGCATCCATTAACAGACATTGGATTAAAAAAGTTTTTGGATGATTGGCAAAAGGTAGCTAATAAAATTTTATAAAAATGAATACTAATGACTTTAACTTTAGCCAATCATCTCACTTTATTAAGACTAACAGCCATTCCATTTCTTATCCTTTTTCTTTCTTATCCATATAAATGGTGTTCTTTTTTGAGTGCTTTAATCTTCTTTTTAGCCATTTTAACGGATTTTTTAGATGGTTTTTTTGCACGACGTCAAAAACAAATTACTACTTTAGGAAAACTTTTAGACCCTTTAGCAGATAAACTTTTAATAACAGCTGCATTAATTATGTTAATCTCTTTAAAAAGAGTACCTGCATGGATGGCATTTCTTATTATTGCCAGAGAAATAGCAGTTACTGGATTAAGAAGTATCCTTGCTAGTGAAGGGATTGTGCTTGCAGCTAGCAAGAAGGGAAAGTGGAAATTTGTCCTTCAAAGTCTTGCTATCTTTTGCCTTATTCTTCACTATCCTTATTTTAATATTGACTTTCACAAAATAGGTATAATTTTACTTTGGATAGCTATATTTTTTACTCTTTGGTCAGGCATAAAATATTTTATGCAATTTTATAAAGCTATATCAAAATAAGGGAGAAAATAATGAGAAGATGGGGAAGAAGGCGTCATATGAGAAGAAGGTGTGGATGGAGAATGTGTATTTTAAATTATAAACCAACACCAAGACACAAAATTTATCCAAAGATTACACCTATTGTCAATGAAGAAAAATGTATAGGTTGTGGTAAGTGTGCTAAACGTTGTCCGGTGGGAGCTATTACTATTTCAGATAAAAAGGCACATATTGATTCTGCCTTATGTATAAATTGTGGACAATGTATTTTAGCTTGTCCTAAGGGAGCAATTGATTACTACAAATATTAAAAGATAGCCAAATTCCTTCTTGTGCCTCTTTTTATCAATCTTTACCTTATTTTTGCCCTCTTGAAAAATCAATTTTGAAAATACAGGAGGAAAATGTAAGCATTCTATTCTTTATATCCAGAACAAGGGATACATAATAATTTATTATTTTTAACCCTAATCTTACTTCCAAATACAACTTCACCACATTTTTCACAAAAAACAGGTGGGCCTTCTTGAACATAAATATATTGATATTCATAAACATCACTTATTTTGAATATATCCTCTTCAGGTAAATTTAATACCCGATTAACTGCTGCCTCAGCAATCTCAGGTTCAATCTCTTCTGGAGGAATACCCTGTTTTCTTCTTTCCATAAAAGGAGAACTCATTGCTTGAGCAATAAATTCAGGCTTAATGGCTACCCTTACTGCTTTATTTTCTATGACATTAATTAAAACAAAAGCCATCTTATTGTAATTTAATTTTTCACAATTGCCCTTTCCATAAGTACAGCCAGTTGCCATCATTACACCATCTAAGAAACATTGCATTAAATGTCCAGTACCTGTTTCAGAAATCAATGCTAATTCTTTACTTTTCGCCCTTCCCACTCCTAATTTCCTTCTTGCTAAAAGACCTGCCCTTAATCCTAAAGGCATGGCTGGACACAAATGTCCATGAAAATATAATCCATGTTCAAACATCTCTTTTAATTCAGGATCCTTAATATCAATAGCCATTTTTACCTCCTTAGATAAATATATTTAAATATGTCAATATAATAATTTAACCTGCATTTTAAATAAATTCAAGTATAAAAATTATCATAGAAAAAACAAAAGGCTTACTTGTGTTTTTTGGAATCTTAACCAATTTAAAATTTTTCATTGACAATAAAGTTTACTCTGTGGTATTAAAAATAAAAGTATGTTTTATTTAAATAAATTGCACCTCCTTATTATATAAGGAGGTGTTTTTTTATGGAGTAAAAAATGCCATTTTTTTCTAAAAAACATTTATTGGGCATAGAAGATTTATCAGCTGAAGAAATAAAGTTTATTTTACAAACAGCTGAAGCAATGAAAGAAATCTCCTTTAGAGATATAAAAAAGGTGCCTACTTTAAGAGGAAAAACTATAGTCACTTTTTTTTATGAACCAAGCACACGCACAAGAGTTTCTTTTGAAATCGCTGCTAAACGTTTAAGTGCAGATACAGTAAATATTTCAGCCTCTACAAGTAGTTTAGTGAAGGGAGAAACTTTATTAGATACAGTTAAAAATCTTCAGGCAATGCAGCCTGATATCTTCATCATTCGACATTCCCAAGCAGGAGCACCACATTTTATTGCTAAACATATTGATGCATCAGTAATAAATGCAGGTGATGGCATGCATGAACATCCAACACAAGCTTTATTGGATGCTTTTAGTATTAAAGAAAAAAAAGGAAAGATTGAGGGACTTGAAATTGCTATTATAGGTGACATTGCTCATAGCAGAGTAGCTAGATCAGATATCCTTTTATTTACAAAACTTGGAGCAAATGTAAGAATATCTGGCCCCCCTACTCTAATCCCACCTTATATAGAAAGTCTTGGAGCAAAATATTGTTTTTATATAGAGGATGCTATAGATGGTGCTGATGTAGTTATTGCCTTAAGAGTACAAAGGGAACGTCTTAAACAAGTGCTTTTCCCTGATTTAAGAGAATATGCACTTCAATTTGGGCTTAATAAAAAACGTCTTATTTTTGCTAAAAAAAATGCTATTTTGCTTCATCCGGGCCCTGTTAATTGGGGTGTGGAATTAGATCCAGAGATTATGGAACTGCCATTTACCATTATTTTGGATCAGGTAACAAATGGAGTAGCAGTAAGAATGGCATTATTATATCTGCTTGGAACACAAAGAGGTTTAAATGATGAAATGGCTCATTAAGGGTGGTCGGGTAATTGACCCAAGTCAGAATTTAGATGCAGAGTTAGACATTTTAATAGAAAATGATGTAATAAAAGCATTAGAGAAAAATATTTCTGCTGATGATGTAGAAATAATAGATGCTAAAGGAAAGATTGTCACACCTGGTCTTATTGATGTCCATGTCCATTTAAGAGAACCTGGTTTTGAATATAAAGAAACTATTGAATCTGGTCTTATGGCAGCAGTAGCAGGTGGTTTTACAGCAGTTTGTTGCATGGCCAATACCAACCCAGTAAATGATAATCAAGAAGTTACCCGTTATCTTTTAAAAAAAGCATCTGAATATCATCTAGCCAGACTTTATCCTATTGGTGCTGTAAGTAAAGGTTTAAAAGGCGAAGAAATGGCACCTATTGGAGAGTTAAAAGAAGCAGGGGTTGTAGCACTTTCTGATGATGGAAATCCTATTTTAAATAGTGGATTTTTAAGGCGTGCTTTAGAGTATGCAAAATATTTTAATTTACCAATTATTTCTCATGCAGAGGATAAAAATCTTGCACCTTATGGTGTTATGAATGAAGGAAAAATAGCTACAAGACTTGGATTGCCAGCTATTCCTGCTGAAGCTGAAGAGATTATGATCTTTAGAGATATAAAATTGGCTGAGCTTACAAATTGGCATATCCATATTGCCCATGTAAGCACAGCAGGTGGTGTAAAGTTAATTAAAGAGGCAAAAGAAAAGGGTATTAAAGTTACAGCTGAAACATGCCCTCATTATTTCACACTAACAGAGGAAGCAGTTAAGGATTACAATACAAATGCAAAAGTAAGCCCACCTTTACGCACAGAAGTTGATGTAGAAGCCATTAAACAGGGATTAAAAGATGGCACAATTGATATCATTGCTACTGACCATGCCCCTCATCATCCATTAGAAAAGGAAGTACCGTTTGAAGAGGCACCAAGTGGTATTATTGGATTAGAAACTGCTTTACCCATTTCTTTAAAATTAATAGAAGCAGGCATATTAAGCTGGTCAGAATTAGTTACAAAAATGAGCTATTTACCTGCAAAAATTTTTAATTTACCTGGTGGCACTTTAAAGCCAGGTAGTCCAGCAGATATCACTATTATTGATCCTGAATCTAAATATCGTATTGATGTTAATGCCTTTTTTTCAAAGGCACGCAATTGTCCATTTAATGGCTGGGAAGCAAAAGGCAAAGTTATTATAACAATTGTAGATGGAAAAATAGTTTATAACTTAACCCATAAATTCCTTTAATTTTTCTTCTACCATTTTACGAATCTCATCAAGCCTTTTTTCACTCTGTGCTTCAAAACGTAAGACAAGCACAGGTTGAGTATTAGAAGAGCGTATAAGTGCCCAGCCATCATCAAGAATAATACGTACACCATCAATAGTTACAGTATTAAAATGTTTAGAGAAATATTCTTGTGCCTTTTTAACAACATCAAACTTTATCTCATCAGGACAAGGAATCCTAATTTCTGGTGTATAATAAGTCTTTGGCAAATCAGATATAAGCTCACTTGGTTTTTTTCCTGTTTTATCTATAATTTCTAAAAAACGCAGTGATGCATAAACAGCATCATCAAATCCAAAAAAACGATCTGCAAAAAACAAATGCCCACTCATCTCTCCTGCTAAAAGTGCCTTTTCCTCTTTTAATTTATTCTTAATTACTGAATGACCTACTTTCCACATAATGGGCTTTCCACCATGATGAGCAATGTCTTCAAAAAGCAATTGAGAACACTTCACTTCACCAATAATCTTAGCACCAGGATGTTCTTTTAAAATATCTCGTGAAAAGATAATTAATAATTGATCCCCCCAAAGAATATTTCCATTTTCATCCACTACTCCAAGACGATCCCCATCCCCATCATAGGCAAAACCTACATCTGCTCTTTCTTTTTTTACAGTATCAATCAAATCTTTAAGATTTTCTATTACAGTAGGATCAGGAAAATGATGAGAAAAATTCCCATCTATTTCACAATAAAGTGGCATTACTTCACATCCCTTTCCCTCAAATGCTGGTAAGGCAACAATACCAGCTACACCATTTCCTGCATCTATAACCACCTTATGTTTTCTTTCAATGCGAATATTTTTATTTAAAAAATCAAGATAATCAGGGATAATATCATATGTTTTATAATCTCCTTGCCCTTTTTCATAATCTTCTTTCTCCATAATTTTGCGCAATTTTTGAATCTGTTCACCAAAAAGTGTCTCTTTACCTGCACAGATTTTAAAACCATTATATTCAGGAGGATTATGACTACCTGTAACAGCAATTCCTCCTTCTTTATCTAGATGAAAAATACTAAAATAAACTACAGGAGTAGGACATACACCAACATCTGTTACATTACACCCTGTAGAAAGAATACCTTTAACTAGTACTTCTTTTAATTTTGGAGAGCTTAAACGACCATCTCTCCCAATCACTACTTCTTTATATCCTAGACGCCGAATATAAGTGCCATATGCCTTACCTAAATGTTCTACTACTTTTTCAGTAAGATCCTTATCAACTGTACCTCTTACATCATATTCTCTAAAAATTAGGGGATTGGGCTTCATTTATACCTCCTCAATAAGCATTGATTTTATATCCAATTCCTTTAACCAATTAAGAAACTCTTTATTTTTTCTCTGCCATTCATAAGTAAGTTTTAATGCATAAAGAGAAATCTGTGCAGAAAGAAATTTCCTATCAAGGAGGCGTTTAAAGGTATTTTTTAAAGAATAAAAAGTTTTATGTGCCTTTATTACTGCTTTTTGTAAAGCATAAGGTGAAAAATTTTTAGGGGAAAAAACAATGTGTAAGCCATCATAAAGAGACCAATTATGAGAAAGAATTCGTTTATTCTTACACATCTCTTCATAAACAGGAGTACCTGGCAATGGAGTTAATATAGCAAATTGAACTGAACCAATTTTATGTTTTAAAGCAAATTTAACAGTATTATCTATTACTGTTGGCGTATCTTTATCCAATCCAAAGATAAACATACCATGAATATGAAACTGACACTTATTTATTGCGCTAATAGCCTTTATAATATCCTTAATTGATTGCCTTTTATTCATCTCTTTAAGGCTTTTAGGATTGACAGACTCAAAACCAATATAAAAGCCATCACAATGAGTATCTTTTGCAAGTGAAAGCAATTTTGGATAACGGGCAATATCTACTCTTACTTGTGTAGACCAACTAAAAGAAAAATCCTCTTCTTTCATAGCCAAAAGCAATGATTCAGCCTTTTTTGGATTGGCTATAAAATTATCATCATAGAAAAAAATATGATAATGACAATCATTATATTGTTTTAATTCATCAATAACATGTTCAACAGAACGATATCTTATCTTACGACCAAACATACGGGTAACAGAACAAAATTTACAATTATAGGGACATCCTCTTGAAGTTTGAATTGGAATAATCTTTTTAACCAACCCCTTTATTCCCTTTTGCCAGCCATATATTAGAGAAAAATCAGGATAAGGTAGACTGTCTAAATTATTAATTAGAGGTGATACTTCATTATGATAAAATTTGCCGTTCTCCTGCCAACTTAACCCTTTTACATGAGAAAAAGATCTTTTTCCTTCTAATGCTTCTAAGAGCTCTAAAATGGCTATTTCTCCTTCTCCTTTTATAACAAAATCTGCAAAATTTAATGCCTCTTCTGGCAAAAAAGTAACATGAGGACCACCCATTACTATTGGAATATTCATATTTTTAATCTTTTTTGCCAAATAATATGCCCGAATAGCAGTAGCTGTAAGTGTAGAAATACAAACAATATCTGCTTTTTTAATTTGAGACCAATCTAATGGGGCAATCTCTTCTATAAAAACTTTAGTTTTATAACCAAATTTTTTAAGAATAGTAGCTAATAAAATAGTACCTAAACGAGGAAGTTTAAATCTAGAAAAAAAATGAGGTGTTTCTGGCCTTGGTTCAATAAAAATAATATATTTCATAAAATTTCTCCTAATATTTTATTTACCATCTCCACCCTCCCCATAGGCGCACTAATTTGCACCCCCTGAACTAAATCTTTTACTGCCTCTAATGTCTCTCTTGCAATAGCTATCCCTTCAGCTATAGCTGCCTCACCACTTGGAGACTTAGCCATCCTTTCTACAATTTCATCAGGCACAACCACTCCTGGCACCTCTGTCTTCATAAACACAGCTGCTTTATAGCTTCTTAAAGGCCAAATACCAGCAATAATAGGAATATTTAAATGTTTCACTTGTATAACAAAATTTTCTAATGCCTTTACATCAAATATTGGTTGAGTAATGGCAAATTCAGCTCCAGCTTCAACCTTTTTTTCAAATTTTTCTATTTCACGCTCTAAATTAAGAGCCATTGGATTTACACCTACCCCAACTAAAAAGCCTGTTGCTCCATTAATAGGCCTTCCTATTAAATCTAATCCACGATTTAAATTCTGAACTAAACGTACAAGACTAATAGAATCTAAGTCAAAAACAGCTGTAGCATCTGGATAATCTCCCAATTTAGGTGGATCCCCAGTAATAATAAGCAAATTACGCAATCCCAAAGCATAACTTCCAAGCAAATCTGCCTGAAGACCAATTAAGTTTCTATCTCTACAACAGACATGAAGTAAAGTTTCTATGCCTATCCTTTCTATCAAAATAGCTAAAGCTTGCGCACTCATACGAGCAGTCGCTCTTGGCCCATCAGGAATATTTATTACATCTATTTTCATCTCCTTTAAAATCTTTGCCTTCTCCAATATCTTGCTAGGATTAGGACTTTTAGGTGGTGTTAACTCTACACTAACAACAAATTTTTTATTAGCAATCTTTTTTGCCAATCTTGAACGCTCAGCTAAGGGTACAACTGGAGGGGTGGATGGTTTATTTAAAATAGATTCACGCACACTTTCTATCCGTATCATCCTACCAGGACTTAATGAACGTACTGCTGAACGCACTGCCTTAATATCCTCAGGTGTAGTCCCACAACAACCACCAACAATCTTAACACCTTTTTGAAGATAATATCTTGTATACTTTGCTAAATATTCTGGAGTACAAAGATAAATCTTTCTTCCCTCTATCTTTCTTGGAAAACCTATACTAGGTTGAGCTACAAGAGGTAAAGTAGCCTTATCTTTTACAATATCTATCAGTTCCAAAATATGTTTTGCCCCTTGACAACAATTGAATCCCCAAGCCACTATTCCACTTTTCTCTATAGGTTCAATAATTTCACTAACATGTTCACCAGAAAGCAAATGCTCTCCATCATCAATTGTTATTTCCGCTACTATTGGCAATTTTGTCCATTGTTTAATTAAATTTATAGTAATAAGAAGGGCATCTAAATGTAAAAAACTTTCTAAAATAAAAAAATCTACACCTTCAGCCAAGGTCTTAACTTGCTCTTCATAGCCTTTATAAAAATCTTCTTCTTTAAAAGGTGGATTAACATAAGGATAAATAGGGCCAATTGTACCAGCTACAAAAAGTTCATTACCTGCTATTTCCCTAGCTAATTTAACCCCTGCTTGATTAATAGCAATAATCTTTTTTTCCAAGCCATAGTTTTTTAAATGCCAATAATTAGCACCAAAGGTATTTGTACTTAAAATATCTGCACCAGCTTTGGCATAAGCAATATGTATATCCTGCACCAAATCAGGAGCAGAAAGATTAATTTCATCAAAGCAAGCATTTATATAAACACCTTTTCGATAAAGCATTGTACCCATAGCACCATCACAAACAAGCACATTTTCTTTTAGAGCTTCAACAAACCTGGACATAACTTCCTCCACATGTTTTGAATAGAATGCCTTAAAATTTTATAAAAAGCAAGAGCAATTAAAGAGCTTATAAAGTATTTACAAAAGTAAAATTAAAATATATACTAAAGTAAATCTAAAAATATACTAATGAGGTAAATATGAAGAGAATAATGATAACTATAGAAAAAGAATTATTAAAAAAAATTGATGCAATAACTAAAAATAGAAGTGCTTTTATTAGAAATGCAGTAATAGATTATTTAAAAAAAATAGAAAAAGAAAAAAAACTGGAGCAGTTAATTAGCGAGATTGAAAAAAGCAAAATAAAAGTTCCTAAAGATTTTAAATTTAGTAGAGAAGACATTTATGAAACATAAAGCATTTGTTGATACTAATGTCCTTATTTATCTTTACTCAGAAGATGAAATAAAAAGAAAAATTGCTCAGAATATTATAAAAACATTTTATGTTATTATTAATACTCAAGTTATAGGAGAATTTGTGACTGTACTTACCAGAAAACTTGGTTACAATAAAGAAATAGCAATAATGGAGGCGAAAAGAATAGTAAAAGTTTTTGAAATTTTACCTATTGATTCTGATACAGTAAAATTAACATTTTGCGTTTTTAAAGATTATATGTTTTCTTATTTTGATGCTCAGATTGTAGCTTCGGCACTTTTATCTGAATCAGATATCTTATTCAGTGAAGATATGCAAGATGGATTACAGGTATATAGTAAACTAATTATAAAGAATCCATTTAAATAATGATAAAAAATATCCCTCTTAACAAAAGGATAATCTTTGCTTTAGATGTACCTACTGAAGAAGAAGCAAAAAGCCTGGTGAAAAAATTTGAAAGACAAATTAAATTTTACAAAGTAGGACTAGAGCTTTTTTTAGCAAGTTGGTTTAAAATAGTTGATTGGCTATTAGAAAGAGATTTAGAAGTAATGCTTGATTTGAAATTTTTTGATGTACCGCAAACTGTTGCCTCTGCTGTAAAACAATTAAAGAATCGGGGAATTTCCTTTGCTACTGTACATGGTAATGATGCTATTTTAAAAGCAGCCAATGAAGCAAAAGAGGGTATAAAAATTTTAGCAGTAACAGTACTTACCAGTTTGGATGAAGCTGATTTAAAAGATTTAGGGTTTCAATGTAATGTAGAAGAATTAGTACTTTCTCGTGCTAAAAGGGCATTAGAGCTTGGTTGTGATGGAGTAGTTAGTTCAGGGCTTGAAGCAAAAAAGTTGAGAAAATGTTTGGGAAACCATTTTTTAATTGTGACACCTGGCATAAGACCTGTTAAAAATCAGAAAGATAATCAAAAACGCATTGTGACTGTGAAAGAGGCATTTTTAAATGGAGCTGATTATGTAGTCATTGGACGACCTCTTAGAAAAGCTAAAAATCCTTATCAATTAATTGAAAAATTACAAGAGGAAATAGTGGAAGCACTCTCTGAATTAAGTTAAGTTTCTTCTTCAAGTATTTCTTTTATCTTTTTAGCTAAATCAGAAATACTAAAAGGTTTTTGAATAAAATTGGCTTTTTTTACTTCAATGCCATAGCTAGCAACAATACTCTCTGGATGTCCGGACATATAAAGCACACGTATATCAGGCCTCAATGCTTTTATCCTATCAGCAACCATTTTTCCATCCATACCAGGCATAATCACATCGGTAAAAAGAAGATGAATAGTCTCTTTATAACTCTGACTTATACTAATTGCTTCTTCTCCATCTTGTGCTTCTAATACCTGATATCCACATATTTCAAGAAACTCTTTAATAATTTCTCTTACTGCTTTTTCATCTTCTACCAATAAAACTGTTTTTGGTTTTGAAGATATTTTTTCTAAATCTTTCTTAGATATTTCCTTTTCTTTTACTCTAGGCAAATAAATTTTAAATGTAGTGCCCTGCCCTACTTCACTATATACTGTAATGTGACCTTTATGTTGTTTAACAATATTGTAAACTATTGATAAACCCAAGCCAGCTTCTGGTTGATCTTTTTTAGTAGTAAAAAATGGCTCAAAAATATGTTCTTTTATTTCTTCTGTCATACCACAACCAGTATCACTTATAGCTAGCAATACATATTCTCCTGATTCCCAACCTAAATCAGGAGGAACATAATTTTCCTCTAATACTATATTAGCTGTTTCTATAAAAATCCTTCCTCCTTTCGGCATAGCCTCCTTTGCATTTTTTACTAAATTCAAAATCACTTGTTTAAAATGAAAAGGGTCTATCTCAACAAACCATAATTCAGGCGTAAGATTTGTCTTTATCTCAATGCCTTCGCCAACCAGATATTGCAATTCTTTTTCTATTTCAAGAATAAATTCATTGAGATTTATTATTTTAACTTCAATAATAATTTTTTTCCCACTAATAATTAAAAGCTGATTTATAAAATTATTTGCCTTTTGAGTTGCATTTTTAATTTCCAAAATGTATTTATGTAAAGGCGAAGTCGCTGGCAAAAAATTAAGAAGAAGCTCACTATAACCACCTATTACTGTAAGTAAATTATTAAAACCATAAGCTACTCCCCTAGCCAAACGACTAACCGCTTCCATTTTTTGACTTAATAATAACCAATCTCTAAAATGATGCTGCTCAGTTAGAGTCTGATAAAGCCTTTGTGTTTCAGATAAATCTTCTTTTAATCTTGTTAATTTAAAATAAACAGCAAATGCCTTTGCAGCAGTATCTAATAAATAAATATCTTCTTCTGACCATTTCCGAGATTTTTCTGTATCATCAAAACCTACAAAGCCAAATAATTCTTGCTCTAAAAAAATTGGAACAATTAAGACAGAACGAACTCCTTGTGTTTCAAACAATTCCCTTTCTTTAATAGCTTCTTGAGGAATTTTTGAAACATCAGAGATAATAATATTTTCATTTTTCTTAAGTTTTTCTATAAACCAAGTAAAGTTTGCAACTTCTATACCCTGAAGATTTTGATGGGGAAAAACCCCTGATGCGCACCATTCTATAATATTATCTATCTTTCCCTCCTGAAATATAAAAATATAAGCTCGACTAACTTTTGCTGTCTTTCCTAAAATACTTAGTACTTCTTCAAGATTAACTATTTTATCAGAAAAAACAAAATTAACTAAACGATTTATAGCCTCTAAATGATGAGCAGTTTCTATTTTCGGGAGTTTTTTGCCTAAGATCTCAGATTTTTCTAATCCAATAGCTTCTATTGCTGCCTTATTTGCTTCTAAAATTGTCAAATCTTTGTCAAAAATAATTATGCCAAAAGAAAAGGCATCTAAAATAGAACTAATTAATATCTTTAAATTTATGGCTTCTTTGTTTAAAAAATCCCGCCCTTCCATTTGTACTCTATAGCATAATTAAAAGAACGTGCCTTTTTACTCAAACTTAATTAATTTGTCAACCGAATTTTTAAATTTTGAAGTCTTTGATGCCACTGCCAAGCTGTCTCAATGGTAGTTTTAAAATCAAATTGAGGATGCCAACCTAGAATAGACTTTGCCTTTTGACTACTGGCAATAAGGACTGGAGGGTCACCAAAACGGCGTTTCCAGGCAATGGTTTTTATTTTTTTTCCTGTAACTTTTTCTACCTCCTTAATAACTTCTTTAACTGAATATCCCCTTTCTGTCCCTAAATTAAAAACATCACTTTTATTTGTTGCTAATAAATATTCTAATGCCAAAATATGAGCATCTGTTAAATCTTTAACATGAATATAATCTCTTATACATGTTCCATCAGGAGTAGGATAATCAGTGCCAAAAATCTTTATATTTTCACTATTTCCTATAGCAACATCCAATATTAAAGGTATTAAATGTGTTTCGGGCTCATGCCATTCACCAATTTCTCCATCTGGATCAGCCCCAGCAGCATTAAAATAACGAAGAGAAATATATCTTAAACCATATGCATGATGATAATCTTCAAGTATTTTTTCTATCATGAATTTTGTTCGACCATAAGGGCTTATTGGATTTTGTGGATGATTTTCAGGAATAGGAATCTCTTGAGGTTCACCATAAATAGCGCATGTGGAAGAAAAAATAAAATAATTTATTCCAAAATCAAGCATAATATTAAGAAGATTTAAAGTATTTTTCAAATTATTCACATAATATTTCTTTGGATCACTTACAGATTCTCCCACATAAGTAAAAGCAGCAAAATGCATTACTGCCTTAATAGGATTATTCTTAAAAATCTGCTTTAATTTTTCAGTATCATTTAAGTCCGCTAAAACAAATTTTCCCCAACGAACAAATTCCCTATGCCCATAAACAAGATTATCAATTACCAAAGTTTCATACCCTTTTTTATAAAGCATCTTATTCACATGCGAACCAATATAACCAGCCCCACCAGTAATAAGGATCATCTATTCTACCTTTTCAATCAATGAATGATGAAGCTCCACCCTAGCTTGTCCAAATGCTAAAAATAATAAAACCCTCACCCTACCCTTATCTGAAGTCCAACATTCAAAAATACCATAAATATCTTTAAAAGGCCCTCTTGTTATTTTAATCTTATCATCCTTTTTCAAATGCCTTTTTCGAATAATCCCATCTGGATGTTCCAATGCTTTAATCTTTTCTATTAATTCGTCCTTTATTGGCGTAGGGTTCGCTGAATCAAGAAGTATTTTAGCTACTCCGCGTGTCCATCTTACTTCATGTAAAGACTCTTTAGCTACAAAACGTGCAAAAATATATTGTGGAAATAGTGGTTTGTGGACAAGCTTACTTTTGCCTGCATGAAATACTACCACTTCCATTTTTGGAAGATAGATTTCTATATTTTTTTGACGTAAGAAAAAGGCTGCTTTTTCTTCTTCTCTATTTTTTGTTTGAACTACATACCAACACTTGCGGGTAAGATAACTATCTTTCACATAATCATTATAATTTCTCACCTTAAAAAATCAAGTTACTGCTTGACCTTTAATACAAAATTAATTAGTATTTTAAAAACATTTAGGGAAAATCCAATGGATGAAGAAAGACTTAATCAATGGTCCTTAGAACAAAAAGAAAAAGAAAGTAGAAAAATTATAAGAGAAGCAATAGAAAAATATGACGAAGACAAAATAGCCGCTGCTTGGTCAGGAGGAAAAGACTCTACTACAGTACTTCACCTTATTAAGCAGGAATTTGGCAAAATCATTATACCAGTAGTATTTATTGATACTTCAGTAAAATTTCCCGAAATATATGCTTTTAGAGACAAATTAGCAAAAGAATGGAACTTAAATTTAACTATTATTAAAAATGAAGAAGCCTTAAAAACAATAAAAATTGCTGAGAATAAACAAGAATGCTGTTATTTACTTAAAACTTTACCTTTGCGTAAAATTATTGAATCAAATGGTTGGCAAGCCTTAATTACAGCAGTACGTTGGGATGAACAAGAAGCTAGAAAAAATGAAACTTACATTTCTCCAAGAGAAAATCCTTCACATATAAGAATTCATCCAATTCTTCATTTTCGTGAAATAGACATTTGGTCTTACATAAGAAAATATAACGTACCTTATTGTGAATTGTATCATAAAGGTTATCGTTCATTAGGTTGTATGCCCTGCACAAAATTAGGTTCAGCTAAAGGGCCTGAAAGAAGTGGTCGAGATCAAAATAAAGAAGAAATAATGCAAAGATTAAGGGATTTGGGATATTTCTAACATAATCTATTTGCATTGAAAATGTTTTTTAGTAAATTATTTTCTAAAAATTCCCAACACAAAAAAGCAGTTATCATTGGTCTAGATGGAACACCCTATTCCTTACTTAAAAACTTAATAAATCAAGGGAAATTGCCTAATATGGCCCAGATTTTTTCT
Source organism: Candidatus Desulfofervidus auxilii (assembly GCA_030262725.1). Lineage (NCBI taxonomy): Bacteria > Pseudomonadati > Thermodesulfobacteriota > Candidatus Desulfofervidia > Candidatus Desulfofervidales > Candidatus Desulfofervidaceae > Candidatus Desulfofervidus > Candidatus Desulfofervidus auxilii. Next base: position 120,098 of record JAJSZS010000004.1, read on the forward strand.
CAAGGTTATTTTGGCCCTACTACTGTATGTCTACCCGAAATCTCATCTGTTTCATGGACATCCTTTATGACTGGTGCAAATTCAGGTATGCATGGCATCTATGGTTTTATGGATTTTAAACCAGGTACTTATGAACTATATTTTCCCAATTTTTATGATTTAAAAATACCTACTATATTTGATGAGCTTGGACAAAAAGGCAAAAGATCAATTGTTATCAATTTACCTTCTACTTATCCAGCTAGAGAAATACCTGGAATATTAATTTCTGGTTTTGTAGCAATTGATTTAAAAAAAGCAGTTTATCCCTTATCACTCTTATCCAAACTTGAAGAATTTAGCTATCAAATTGATATAGACACTGCTAAAGCAAGAAATGATCATGATTTTTTAATTAAAGATTTAGACAAAACTTTAAAAGTACGTGAAAAAGTTGCTAACTATCTTTGGGAAAAAGAAGATTGGGACTTATTCATGGTGGTCATTACTGGTACTGACCGTCTACAACATTTTCTTTTTGACGCTTATGTAGATGAAAATCATCCCTATCATCAAGCTTTTATTGAATATTATCAAAAAATTGATGCATTTATTGGCCGCATTTATGAAAAATATACTAAATTAAAGGCTGAAAAAACCTTCTTTATGCTTTCGGATCATGGTTTTACCCAGATTAAAACCGAAGTTTATATCAATAGATGGCTATTTGAAAATAATTACTTAAAATTTAATACTGATACCCCTAAAATGGTCTCTGATATTGGCCCTGGTACTATTGCTTTTGCCTTAGATCCATCTCGTATTTATATTAATTTAAAAGAAAAATATCCTTTAGGTACAGTAGAAAAAAAAGATTATGACCGACTTCGTGAAGAATTAAAAAGCGCATTTTTAGAAATTAAATATGAAGGTGAACCCATTTTAAGACAAGTATTTTTTAAAGAAGATATTTATGATGGCCCATATTTAAATCAAGCACCTGATTTAGTACTTCTTTCAAAACATGGCTTTGATTTAAAAGCTACTGTTCAAAGAAACACTATTTTTGGACACAGTGGTCTTCAAGGTATGCATACTTATGATGATGCTTTCTTTTTCTGCGATAAAGGAATTAAGTGTAAAAATATCTTTGAAATTAAAGAAAAGATAATAAGTGTTTTAGATTAAATAAAAGAGAGAAAAAAATTTCCTATATTAAAAATTTCACTTAAATTAATGTAAAAAAAGTGGAAAAATTTTTCCCATTAAAAGAAAAAAAATTCATCATATTTTTATCAAAAAATAATTTTTATAAATTTATTCGGCACTTTTGTTTGGCATATTTCTTGCTTTATTTAAAATTTCTGGTAAAATTGTTATTAAAATTTAAGCCCTATTAAAATAGGGCTTTTATATTAGATAATTTGATTAAATATCGAAAATTTTTGCTTTTTTCAGGTTAGACAATCTAACCTGAATGGCGGAGCTATATTTACGTTTTAACGTTTCAACGTTCAAACGTGTTAACGTTCCAACGTGCTAATGTTCAAACGTATCAACTATGCCAATAAGTATCGCCTTAATTAGAAAATTAGAAGAAGTAGAACCTCGTTTAAGAGGAGTTCTATTTGCCATTTTAGAAGAAATAGAACAACAAAGAGAAGAAACTGTCACAAAGAAAGAATTTAACGAACTAAAAGAAATTGTAAAAGAGCTGGCCGAAGCTCAAAAACGCACTGAACAAAGGGTAGAAGAATTAGCTCAGGCACAAAAACGCACTGAAGAAGAATTACAAAAATTAATCAAAGAGCATGCTAAAACAAGAGAACAAGTTGGTGGATTATCCATTACTGTTGGTTATGTTTTAGAAAATGAAGCAATGAAGGCATTACCCACTCTTTTAGAACAAGAATTCGGTTTAAAAGTAGAAGGAAAATTTGTGCGAAAATTTGTAAAAGATAAAAAAGGAAAACATATTGAGGTAAATATTATTGGTGAAGCAGTAAAAAATAGTAAAAAGATAGTTATTATTGGCCAGTCAAAACTACGGCTTTCAAAAGAAGACATTTTGGAGTTTTTAAGGGATAAAATAATACCCTTTGAAGAAATATTTGAAGAAATTTTTCCCATTTTAGTAACCCATATGATCACTCAACCTGATGTAGAAGAATATGCTTATAAACATGGAATAAAAAGAATATATTATTCATACGAATTTTAACATGGCTATAGCAATCCCAAAAAAGAAAAAATATACCTATGAAGATTATGCAAAACTCCCTGAAGGTGCTCCTTATCAGCTTATCAATGGAGAATTAATTATAACACCAGCTCCAACGCCTTATCATCAGTATATTAGTGGCAATATTTATAGTATCTTAAAAGAGTTTGTAGAAAAAAACAATTTAGGCCAGGTATATTATTCTCCTATTGATGTTTACTTTGAAGAAACAGAAACTTATCAACCTGACATAATTTTTATCTCTAAAGAAAGGTTAAATATTATAAAAGAAACAAAAATAGAAGGAGCACCCAATTTAATAATAGAAATCCTTTCTCCTGCCACTGCTTATTATGATTTAAGGAAAAAATTTAAAGTTTATGAGAAACATGGCGTTAAAGAATATTGGATTGTAGATCCTGAAGAAAAAAGCATTGAAATTTATATCAACGAAAAACAAAAATTTATCCTCGTTGAAACTAAAAATAAAACAGGTACTATAAAATCGCAATTACTTAAAAATTTCGAAATAGAGCTTGAAAAAATATTTTAATTTCAATTAAACACTAATGTATAAAAGATTTAATTTGTCCAATAAAAATAAACAAAAATTGCTTAAACAACTTAAAGAATTCCTTAAAAAGAAAAAAGAAATTCAATTTGCTTATCTTTTTGGTTCCTTCAAAGAAGAAAACACCTTTAGAGACATTGACGTTGCTGTGTATTTAACCCACCTTAAAGACTTAGCTATTGATTATGAATTGGAATTAGAAGTGTTATTGCAAAATAAATTTAATTATCCTTTTGATGTGAGAATTTTAAATCGAGCGCCTCTTTCATTTTGTTACGAAGTAATAAAATCAGGAATATTACTTTTTTCTTCAAATGATGAAATAAGAGCTGAATTTGAAGAGTATGTAATTTTAATGTATCTTGATTTTGCTTATTATCAAAAGAATTATCTATATGAGGTCTTAGGGGCTTGAAATATCTGAAATTATCAGTGCATTAGAAAAATTTAGCTCTATTATTAAACTAAATCAATGAACCTAATAAACGCCTTAACTATTGACTTAGAAGACTATTTTCAAGTAGAAGCATTTGCTTCAAGAATAAATTATAATGATTGGGATAATTATCCTTGCCACATAGAAAAAAATACAAAAAAAATTTTAGATATTTTAGACTTTTATCAAATAAAAGCTACATTTTTTTGCTTAGGTTGGATTGCAAAAAGATATCCATTATTAATAAAAACCATTGCTCAAAAAGGACATGAAATTGCTTCTCACGGTTATGCTCATAAGCCGATTTATAAACAGTCACCAAAGGAGTTTAGAGAAGATATAAAAAGGACAAAAAATATACTTGAAGACATCATTGGAAAACCAGTATTTGGTTATCGTGCCCCTACTTATTCCATTACTCAAAAAACACTTTGGGCTTTAGAAATCCTTGCTGAAGAAGGCTATAAATATGATTCAAGCATTTTCCCTATTAAACATGATTTATATGGTATACCAAATGCACCTAGATTTCCATTTGTAGTTATGTTTCAACGTGTAAACGTTCAAACATGCCAACGTCTTTTTGAATTCCCTTTAACTACATTGCGGATTTTAAACTTAAATATCCCTATTGCTGGAGGTGGTTATTTTAGATTATTCCCTTATGTATTCATTAAAAATGCCCTAAAATATATAAATATTAAAGAAAAAAAACCATTTATCTTCTACTTTCACCCTTGGGAATTAGACCCAAATCAACCTCGCATAAACCATATACCTTGGCGCTCCCGCTTTAGACATTATGTAAATTTGCATAAAACTGAAAAAAAACTAAAAAAACTCTTATTAGACTTTAAATTTAATACAGTTTTAAAAATATTAAACAATAAAATAAGATTTTATGAATCTTAAAGATTATATAGAAATATTATTGAGAAGAAAATGGTATATTATTATACCATTTATTTTATTTAGCATTGGTAGCGTTTTGCTAGCAAAATCATTGCCTGATATTTATCGAGCTTATACTTTAATTTTAGTCCAACCTCAAAAAATACCATCTCGCTATGTTACTCCTACTGTAGAAGAAGACATTGAAGAAAGACTTCGAACAATTAGAGAACAAATTTTAAGTAGGACGACTTTAGAAAAAGTAGTTAATGAGTTTAATCTTTATCCTGAATTAAGAAAAACAAAACCAATGGAAGATGTTATAAATATGATGAGAAACCGTATTGAAGTAAAAGTTCAAAAATCTCAAGTTTTTAGCGTATCTTATGAAGACAGAGATCCTATTGTTGCTATGAAAGTAGCTAATAGACTTGCTACTTTGT